>NZ_JBFTND010000121.1:0-42558 GCF_056397305.1 Cupriavidus sp. 05N40 | reverse complement strand
CTGATCTTCGGCGCGCTGGTGGTGGGCGGCGGCATCGGCGCCTACGTGGCGAAGAAAGTCGAGATGACCAAGATGCCCGAGCTGGTCGCGGCGATGCACTCGCTGATCGGCCTGGCGGCGGTGTTCATCGCGGTGGCCGCGGTGGCCGAACCGGCCGCCTTCGGCATCACGCCGGCGGGCTCGCACGACATCCCGCTGGGCAACCGCATCGAGCTGTTCATCGGCTGCTTCGTCGGTGCCATCACCTTCTCGGGCTCGGTGATCGCCTTCGGCAAGCTGGCCGGGCGCTACAAGTTCCGCCTGTTCCAGGGCGCGCCGGTGTCCTTCCCCGGMCAGCACATGCTCAACCTGCTGCTGGCGGTGGCGATGATCGGCTTCGGSGTGATCTTCTTCCTGTCGCAGAGCTGGCTGCCCTTCGTGGTGATGCTGGCGATCGCCTTCGTGCTGGGCGTGCTGATCATCATCCCGATCGGCGGCGCCGACATGCCGGTGGTGGTGTCGATGCTGAACTCGTACTCGGGCTGGGCGGCGGCCGGCATCGGCTTCTCGCTCAACAACCCGATGCTGATCATCGCCGGCTCGCTGGTGGGATCGAGCGGTGCGATCCTCTCGTACATCATGTGCCGCGCCATGAACCGCTCGTTCTTCAACGTGCTGCTGGGCGGCTTCGGCGGCACGGCCGCGGGGGCGGCCGCCGGCGAGCAGCAGCAGCGCCCGGTCAAGTCCGGCTCGGCCGATGACGCGGCCTTCCTGATGGGCAACGCCGAGACCGTGATCATCGTGCCGGGCTACGGCCTGGCGGTGGCGCGCGCGCAGCACGCGCTCAAGGAACTGACCGAGAAGCTGGTCGAGAAGGGYGTGACGGTGAAGTACGCCATCCACCCGGTGGCGGGCCGCATGCCGGGCCACATGAACGTGCTGCTGGCCGAGGCCGAAGTGCCCTACGACCAGGTCTTCGAGATGGAAGACATCAACAGCGAGTTCGGCCAGGCCGACGTGGTGCTCGTGCTGGGCGCCAACGACGTGGTCAATCCGGCGGCCAAGACCGATCCCAACTCGCCGATCGCCGGCATGCCGATCCTGGAAGCCTACAAGGCCAAGACCATCATCGTGAACAAGCGCTCGATGGCGGCCGGCTATGCCGGTCTCGACAACGAGTTGTTCTACATGGACAAGACCATGATGGTGTTCGGCGACGCCAAGAAGGTGGTCGAGGACATGGGCAAGTCGGTCTGAAGAGCCTGAGCCCACTACAAAACAACGGAGACAAGCTGATGACTCAACCTCAATGGCAGCCGGAACCACCGCCGAACCCGTTTGGCGACCTGCACGGCAAGGTCGCGCTCGTCACGGGCGCGTTCGGCGGCCTCGGCCGGCACTTCGCCGAGACGCTCGCCCGCGCGGGCTGCCGCGTCGCGCTGGCGGGCCGGCGCGTCGGCGAAGGCGAGACCATACTGGCGGCGCTGCGCAAGCAAGGCGCCACCGGATGCGTGGTGCCACTCGACGTGCGGGACCCCGCTTCCGTCGAGTCGGCATTCGATGCGGTGAAGCGCGAGCTCGGTCCGGCCCAGATCGTGGTCAACAGCGCTGGCATCGCCACGACTTCCCCTGCCATGGACGTGACGGAGGACGCCTGGCAGAGCGTGATCGACACCAACCTGAACGGCGCGTGGCGCGTGGCACAGTGCGCCGCCCGGACGATGCGCGACGCGGGCAACGGCGGCAGCATCGTCAACATCGCCTCGATCCTCGGCCTGCGCGTGGCGCAACAGGTGCCGGCCTACACCGCCGCCAAGGCGGGGCTGATCCACCTGACGCGCTCGCTGGCCCTGGAATGGGCACGCCACGGGATCCGGGTCAACGCACTCGCCCCCGGCTACTTCGAGACGGATATCAACCGGGACTTCTTCGAGACGGAGAACGGCCAGGCGCTCATCCGGCGCATTCCGCAGCGCCGGCTCGGCCGCGCCACCCAGCTGGACGGCGCCCTGCTGCTGCTCGCCTCCAGCGCTTCGGACTACATGACCGGCACGGTCCTGCCCGTCGACGGCGGCCACGCCGTCAGTTCGCTCTGACCGCCACCGCGCCACAGGAGAATGCCTATGGAAGTCACCGCCACCCCGCCGGCGAAGGCAGCCGGCCCGTCCCCGTTCGACAGTCGTGCCCTGGCCCGGCTCCTGCTCGCCCACGGGCTGATCGACTATCCCGTGCTGTCCGTCGAGCGTCTGACGGGCGGACAATCCAACCCTAGCTACAGGATCGCCTGCGGCCCGCGGCAGTACGTCCTGCGCACCAAGCCGCCGGGCCAGTTGCTATCGTCGGCCCACGCAATCGACCGCGAGTACCGGGTAATGCAGGCGCTTCGGGACAGCGAGGTCCCCGTGCCGCGCACATTCCTCTACAGCGAGGACACCGCCATTGTTGGCAGCCCGTTCTACGTCATGGAGTTCCTGCAGGGCAGGATCCTGTTCGACCAGTCGCTGCCGGGACTCTCGCGGCAGCAGCGCTCGGCAATGTATCGCGAGATGGGCCGCGTCATCGCCGCGTTGCACCGCGTGGACCTCGACGCCGCAGGCCTGACCGACTTTGGCAAGCACGGCGGCTATATCGCCCGGCAGGTCCGGCGCTGGGCGAGCCAGTGCCGGGAGGCCGGCATGGACGACAACCCCGCTCTCGCCGCGCTTGCGGACTGGCTGCCGCAGCACCTGCCGGACAGCGACCGTACCTGCCTTGTCCACGGCGACTACCGCATGGACAACCTCGTGTTCCACCCCACCGAAGCGCGCGTGATCGGCGTGCTCGACTGGGAGCTGGCGACCTTGGGCGACCCGCTGGCCGACCTCGCCTACCACTGCATGAGCTGGCATATCCCGGCCGACCTGTGGCGTGGCATCGGCGGCCTCGACCTGCAGGCGCTCGGCATCCCCGACGAGGCAAGCTATCTCCGTTGGTACGGGAGCACCAACGGCACGCAGTCGATCGAGCACTGGGACTTTTATCTCGCCTACAACCTGTTCCGCCTCTCCGCGATCATGAACGGCATCGCCCGGCGCGCGAGGAGTGGCAATGCGACCAGCGCCGACGCCGTGGAAACAAGTCGCAAAGCGATCCCGCTGGCCGAACTTGGCTGGAAATACGCGATGCAATACGCGAATGCAGCATGACGGCAAGCAAGAAGTAACAAACAAGACCCCAGGGAAAATCAAAAGAGCCACGACATGAACATCAAGACGACCGCCCTCTTCTCACTGCTTGCCTGTTCAGGAACGACCTTTGCGCAGTCCGTCACGCTCTATGGCGTGGTGGACGCAAACGTGGAGTATGTGAACCACGCCGGCGCAGTGCCCGTTGCCACCAACGGCTTCAACCGCGGCCCGGCCAACGACGTCTACCGCCTGAACTCGGGTGGCCTGTCCGGCTCGCGCTGGGGCATGCGCGGCACCGAGGACCTCGGCGGCGGCCTCAAGTCGGTGTTCGTGCTCGAGAGTGGCTTCGGCCTCGACACCGGCGCTTCCCAGCAGAGCGGCCGGATCTTCGGGCGCCAGGCGTACGTCGGCGTGCAGAGTCCCATCGGCCAGTTCAGCTTCGGGCGCCAGTACACGTCGATGTTCGAGACGGTCGCCAACTATGAGCCCACCGCGTTCGCCACGCAGTACGAGCCCGTCGTACTGCAGACCGGCGCCAACTTCCGCGAGGACAACACGCTCAAGTACAACGGCCAGTTCGGTCCGGTCACGGCTATCGCCCACTGGTCGTTCGGCGTTGGCCTGGCCCTGCCGCAGACGGTAGGCGTGGCCACCGCAATCGGCGGCAACGGCGAGGTTCCCGGCCAGTTCCGGCGCGATACGGCTTACGGCGCGGGCGTCTCCTATTCCGCGGGCCCGATCGGGCTGATGGCGGCCTACGACCAGTGGAATCCGACCATCGGCACCGGCAGCGGCACGCTGAAAAAAGCCGCGGTGGGTGCGAGCTACGCGTTCGGAACGGCCAAGATCATGGGGGGATACCGCTGGGGCCAGAACAAGAATGCCGCGGATGTGGTGATCCAGCGGGACGATTTCTACTGGATCGGCGGCACCTACCAGGTCACGCCCGCCGTGGGTCTCACGCTCGAATACGACTACGACAACGTAAAAAGCCTGTTCGGCAACACGGGCGTGCCGAACCCCTGGCAGATCGCGCTGGTGGCCAACTACGCATTCTCCAAGCGCACCGACGCCTACCTGACCACGGCCTATGCGAAGAACGCCGGCCTGATGATGGAATCGCTGGCCACGGTGTATGCCAACAGCCTCTCGCTCGGCAACAGCTACACGCTGGGCAACGGCCAGAGCAATATGCTCGGCGTCGCGATCGGGCTTCGTCACAAGTTCTGACGGGTTTTGACTTGGCGCGCGGCGGTACGGCATGCGGTGGATTGGCCACCGCTCCATCTATCCAGGCTGCGATATCCGCTTCAGATCGGCCATGAAACGTCGCCAGAGCAGCACGCTGCTCGCGCCGAAAGCGATGCACAAGCCGAACCAAACGCCCGCGCCGCCCCATCCGAGCCAATCGCTGCAAAATAGTATCGCTGGAATGCCGATCAACCAATAGGAAATCAGGCTATTGCTCAGTCCGGCTTTCGTATTTCCAAGGCCACGCAAGAGGCCAATGCTGATATTCTGCGAAGCCGTAAAGAACTGATTGAAAACGGCGAACCAGAGCAGCGTGGTTGCTGTGGATAATATGGCAGGATCTGCGTGAGCGCCGAGAAATGGCCACAATACAATATGGGGAAAGAACAGGTAAACGAGCCCGATCGCCGTCATCGGAATAAAGCAGATTGTCATGGCGCCTCGTGCAATGACTCCGATCTCCCCATATTCCTGTTTCCCGATGGCACGGCTGACCATAATGGACGACCCGTGAGAGAGGCCGACATTGATTTGATAGACGATCTTGGCAAGCTGGTTGATGACATTGGAGGCAGCAAGCACAACAGGCCCGAAATTTCCTATCAAGATCGACGCCACGGAAGTAATTGACGCCTCGAGACCATAGGTCAGGGAGATCGGCGTTCCCATCTTCGCCATCTTGAGAACGGTCGCAGGTCGTGCTTTCCAGAAGGCGAGCGACAGAAAATCCTTCAGCTTCTCGTCCCGTTGAACGGCGCGAAGATAGACAAGGAAAGTCCATACCTGCACAAACGTCGTCGAAAGCCCGACGCCCGTCAGTCCGAGTCTGGGCAGGCCTAGCCACCCATAGATGAACATCGCGTTCAATAGCACGTTGACGGCGATGGAGACCACGGTGACCCACAAAAGCGAGCCGGGGCGGCGCATACCGACGGCGAATTGCCGCAAGACATTGAGCCAGACCATGGGTAAGAGCCCCGGCGCAAGCGTGATCATCACCGGCCTTGCCAGGGCGACGACGGTGTCATCCTGGCCGAGAAAGGTGAGGCAATAACCCAGACCGGCAAGCAAGCCGCCACCGATAAGAGCGACGACCGTGGCGAGAAACAACGCAGAGCGGACAAGGCCGCGGATCTCCTCCCGGGCAGCAGCATCGACCATTATGCTTTCCGTGCGTTTTTCGGCCCGTCCGATAGAAGCGGCAATGAGATTTCCCAAGCCTGTCACCATGCCGACGCACATGGTGCGGAACTGATTGTAAAGTAGCGTGGCAAGACCACCGGCCGCCAGCGCCTCCATGCCGATCAAGCCCATCATCATCAGATCGGTGCTCGTCAATACGATCTGCGCAAACTGAATTCCCGCAATCGGCGCGGAAAGCATGATCATGTCGCGGTAGTGACGTGGGATGGAAATCATCACAGATCTCTGGGTGCGAGTAGTTTATTGTGAAAAGAAAATTAATAAAATAATGCCGTCCCCGCCATCACCCACGCCGTGACTTTGGTGTCGATTCAATATTTTCTTGAGCGCATCGTACTTACCGAGCGGATTTTCACTTTCGATTGTGCTATATTTTTTTGCGACACTCAAACGAGTAATTTTAGGGGAGCTTGAGGAAACCTCATGCAGAACAGGCATCGCGTCTCTCTCAACGCCGTTCGGGTGTTTGCGATCGTGGCACGCACCGGGAGCCTGACGGCCGCCGGCGCTGAACTCGGCGTTACCGCCGGCGCGGTAAGCCACCAGCTCAAGAAGCTTGAAGACGAGCTTGGCGTGACCTTCTTCCACCGGGGAAATAACACCGTTTCCCTTACCGACGTGGGACAGCGGTTCTATCAGGAGGTCGCGCCGGCGATCGGGCTCATCGAGCATTCGGCCGATGCCCTGTATCGCGACGAAACCGAAATCAGCGTTCAGGCGTCAACGTCGCTTGCAGTGCGTTGGCTCATCCCGTCACTGGATCGCTTTCACGCGCTCTGCCCCGAGGCCCGCGTTCGGGTGGAAACTGGTTCCGCGCGAGGTTTGCTCGCCGTCCCGGTCTCTGATGTCAGCATCCGTTATTTCCGGGCAGGGGAAGCAGCCGAAGGATGGGAACTCCTTGCTCGCGACCTGAGCCGCCCGGTTGTTTCGCCGAGCCTGCTGGCAAGAGACACCAATCGCCGGGAGATCACCGTTTCGGACGTGCCGGCTCTTCAGCGCGCAGCCGGCAATTGGGACTGGAAGCTCTGGTGCGAAACCTTCGATATTTCGCTGGCAGAGCTTTCCTTCGCCCATGAATTCGACACCGACGATGCGGCTCTTCATGCTTGTGTTGCCGGTCTTGGGATGGTGCTCGCGCCGCCGATCCTCACGGCCAGGGAAACACAAGCCGGCGCGTTGGTGGTCCTGCCCGGATACGAGCCGGTTGAGATCGGAACATATCGTTACCAGCGCCGCTCGGAATCGCGCGTGGTCCGGCAATTCTGCAGCTGGATGGATACCGAAATGCGGAACCTCGAATGAACGGCTTTCTGTCGCGGATGCATTCACCAGCTTCGCGGTCGACAGCGGTTTCATTCCGGAAGTGAGTGGAAAGAGAACCGGCTTCCTTTTCAATACCAGAGGCGGCCCAAGGTAAATTCCCTTCCGGCTTCGGCAGCACCCTCTCCGAGATGCGATCGATTCAGTGCTTTCGGGTTTCCCCTTAATTCTGGGCGCGGATCGCGGTGAGACAATCCAGCCGGATCGCACGAATCAAGCGTCGTGACGGCGCAATGATCGCAGGCCAACCAAAGGGAGATAAATATGCATCGCCTTGCCGCTCTTTCCGCAGTCCCGGTCGCCTTTGCTTGCGGCTACCTTGCGGCCCACATGGGGCTGCCGCCCGCCCACGCGCAGACCCCGCCCGCCGCGTTGGCGCCGCAGATCATCAACCTGGCGGCCTTGACCAATGAAGACCTCGGGCCACAGGTTCCCAATATGGGCACGCTGCGCACGAGAGGGCTGGTGACGACGCCGCAAGGGACCGTTGCTGTGCAATCGGGCAACGTTCCAAAGCACTACCACACCAGCGCCGACGAGATCCAGTATGTCATCGCAGGAAAGGGAACATTCTGGCTGGGCAATGAACAGCGCGAAGTCGGCCCCGGCGACCTGATCGTCATTCCGAAGAGCGTCGCGCACGCGGGTTCGGTCGCAACCAGCGGCGATTTCAAGGCACTGGCAGTCAAGTTGCCACCGCAGGCCGCCGGCGATACCCACCTGCTGCCCTGAAACCCCGGCGCCCTGAGGGCAGTCGTAGCGAAGCGTGCCGCGCAGGAAGATGCGGCATCCATGACATGGCAGCACACCGAAGTCACGGTTGCCGCCATGCGGCTGCCGGGTTTCGTCGGCCACATCGACCGCTTCTCCTGGCAGTCATACGCCGACTGGTTCAGGTCTGGACGGTTTGCTGCGTCAAGAACGACAGCACGCGGCTCGCAACGGCCTCAGCCTGCTCTCATCGTCTTCACGCCGGAAAGTCTGTGGATTCCGACAGCGACTTCCACGCCTGCGTTTCCGTCGTCACGTACGCGTTCTTCTCGGCGATCGCCTTTAGCGTGTCGGTGCCAAGCGGCAGGCGCAACGGCGGCGTTTGCGCATCGACCAGCGTGACGAGCGCCGTTGCCAGCTTCTCCGGATCGCCCGGCTGCTTGTGATTTATGACGACTGCGAGGTCGCGCAGCTTGCCCGAGGTCTCAGCGTAGTCGTCGATGATTTCCTTGCCGACGAGGAGAGACGACGTATCCAGAAAGTCGGTGCGGAAGAAGCCCGGCTCGACGAGGGTCGCATGGATGCCAAGCGGCTTCAGTTCTGCGTGCAATGCTTCCGTGATGCCTTCGACGGCAAACTTCGTCGAGCTGTACACGCCGACCCCGGCCGCCGCTTGATAGCCGACAATGGACGAAATATTGATAACGTGACCCGAGCGCTGCTTGCGCATCACTGGTAGCACGGCGCGCGTCACGCTTAGCAGACCGAAGACGTTGGTTTCATAGATCCGGCGCACGTCGGCGTCGCTCGATTCTTCGACGGCGGCGAGCAGCCCGAAACCAGCGTTGTTGATCAGCACATCGATGCGGCCGAACCTCTCGACGGCGGCCTCGACAGCCGCCTTGACCTGCGCGCCGTCCGTCACGTCCAGTGCGACAGGGAACAATGCGGACGACTCGCCGAGACGCTCGGCAATTGCGGCGGCGTTGCGGCCCGTGGCGACGACGGCGTTGCCATCGGCAAGGGCTGCCTTGGCCATCAGCGCGCCCAGGCCGCGTGAAGCGCCCGTGATAAACCAGACGCGCTTGAACTGTTGCTTGGTGAGGTTGCTCATGATCTTGCTCCTGCATTGGTGGTGAAAGCGTCGATGGCCAAGCGTTATCCGCATCGAGATAGCGGAATGACGCTGCCTGACGGTGGGTCAAACCCGGATGAAATTGGTGGGTCGGTATTCGGTCGAGATCCAGCACTGCGGGCTTATCGGATTGGCATCTGACGTAACTCGCTGAACTTCCTCATCGGCTTAAGCACTTCCCTGCCCGCCGCGACCCTCAGAAATCCTGCACGGTGGGGCGGATCACGATCTCGTTGACGTCGACCGAATCTGGCTGCTCGACCGCATAGGCGATGGCCTGTGCGATGGCATCGGCCGGGATGGCCATCTTGTAGAAATCGACGACGAAGTTGCGGCTGTCCTCATGCCCGGAGCCGAACTTCAGTTCGGTGTCGACCGCCCCCGGCGAGATCACCGTGGTGCGGATGTGGCCGCCGACCTCGTGGCGCAAGCCTTCGGAAATGGCGCGCACCGCGAACTTCGTGCCCGAGTACACCGTCCCTCCGGGACTGAAGACTTTCAGGCCCACGACCGACGCGATGTTGACGAAGTGACCCGATTGCTGCCTTTCGAAGACTGGCAACGCCGCTGCGATACCGTAGAGAAGACCCTTGATGTTGATGTCGATCATGCGATCCCATTCGTCTGTCTTGCGCAGCGACAGGGGCGCGATGGCCATCAGGCCGGCGTTGTTGACCATCACATCCAGGCGGCCGTGTTGCGATACGACGTCGCCAATCAAGCGATTGACCTGCGCCTGGTCAGTGACGTCGACCTGGTGAACGGATGCCTTGCCGCCCTTTGCCCGGATTTCGGCGGCGATGCGCTGAAGACTGCCGAGCCGGCGAGCGGCCAAGGCGACCGTGGCGCCTTTCGTGGCAAGGAGCTTGGCGGTGGCTTCTCCGATTCCGCTGGAAGCACCGGTAATGATGACGACGTTGTTAGCCATGGTATCTCTCCGAAAGGCGCTGGATTGCGTGGAGAGAAGTCTGGCCGAGGAATCTATTTTTGATTAGACTGGAATATGTGGAATCTCTTTTCCATCCATGCAAAAGTCCCACATGTCCACATGACCGAACTGGCCGACCTGAATGACATCGCCGTCTTCGTCCGAGTGGCGCAATTCGAGAGCTTCAGTCGCGCTGCACTAGCCCTTGGCATGCCCGTTTCCACCGTCAGCCGCAAGGTGACGGCGCTCGAGGAACGCCTTGGCGTGACGCTGCTGCAACGCACGACCCGCAAGCTCAGCCTGACCGCGCAGGGACGAGCCTATTTCGATCAGTGCAGCGAGCCGCTGAGCCATCTGTACGACGCGGAGCGCGTGATCACCGAGACGCAAAAAAAGCCGGAGGGCCTGCTGCGCATCTCCGGTCCCGTGATGCTGGAACAGGAGCCGTTCTACGCATTTCTGTCGTCGTTTCTAAGGAACTATCCGCGCATCCAGGTGGATCTTTACTTCACCAACGTTTTCGTGGACCTGATCGCCGAAAACGTCGACGTCGCGATCCGCTTCGGTGACTTGCGGGACTCGAGCCTTGTCGCGCAACGCGTGGGAAGAAGTATCAGGCACCTGGTCGCCTCCCCCGAATACGCACGGAATCACCATCTCCCGGCCCGGCCCGCAGACATCAGCCAACATCCCTGCGTGCTGATCAACGCCCGGAACAACGAGACGGAATGGCATTTGGTCAGCGGACGAAAGTCAGTCAACGTTCGCGTAACGGGCCCCGTCGCCGCGCGCGACTTTCACATCGTCAGCGCCTTTGCGCTCCGCGGTCACGGCATCGCACTCCTTCCTTCCGGCTATTCCGATGCGCATATCGCCCGCGGGGAGCTCGTTCGCATCTTGCCGGAATGGTCGTCACCGGAAATATTCGTTCATGCCGTCTATCCGACTCGCCGCTTCACGYCGTCAAAGCTGAAAGCGTTTCTCGATGCGCTGAAAGCGTGGGAAGGCCCCCTTTGGCTTCCATTGCGATGAAGCGTTCTACGACTTTACGTCGCGAACGCTTGGTCGTCCCCCGACCGCGGTGGGCGCGAGCGATGTCGCCGGGGCGCTTCATGCGCGCGGAACACTATCTCGCGGCCGTGTCGGACACGCGCGAAGAACACCCGCGGATCTGACAGGCGCTGCGACGCCCGGAGTGTCACAGTAGCGACACTTCTCGCATGGACAGGGCGCAGGTGCCAGGCAAATTTGGCACCGAAATGGTGCATACCGGTCAGCTCAGCAGCGCGGATCGTGTGGTTAGCCCCTCCGCGTCCAACTCGCCCCTGTCAACTCGTCTCCGGCGAGCTCCATCCTTGTAAGTTCTTCATCCTCCCTTCGAAAAGATTCACTTCTGCTCGCGAGGCCCATCGTTCAGGATCTCTTGAGAAATGCTACGCCGCCGGAAGGCACAGTTCGCGTCGACAGATGCGAGGACCTTGGCTGTCTTTATTCACCGTGTCCTTTTCGGGGAGGTTCGGAGATGCTCGCCAAGATCGTCGCGATGTATCGCTACTTCATGTCCGTGGTGCCCTTCCGGCTGACGCCGGCCATCATCACCACGGCCGTACTTGTCACGTTGCTGCTGATGCCCGCGCCGGCTGGCTTGAACGCGGACGCCTGGGATCTGGTGGCCATTTTCCTGACCACGATCGTCGCAATCATTCTCAAGGTSATGCCGATCGGYGTGATGGCRATGATGGCMATCGTGATCGTGTCACTGGCGCAAGTGACCTCGAACTCGTCCAAAGGCGCCATCGCCGATGCGCTGAGCAGTTTCTCGAATCCGCTGATCTGGCTGATCGTCGTGGCCATCCTGATCTCGCGCGGGCTGAAGAAAACGGGGTTGGGCAATCGCGTCGGCCTGATGTTCATCGCGCTATTGGGCAAGCGCACCGTCGGCATCGGCTACGGGCTTGCGATCTGCGAGCTGGTCCTGGCGCCATTTACGCCCAGCAACACCGCGCGCGGTGGCGGCATTGTCCATCCGATCATGCGGTCGATCGCCGGCGCTTTCGACTCTGATCCGACCAAGGGGACTGAGGGCAAGGTCGGCACCTACCTGGCGCTGGTCAACTACCATGCCAACCCGATCACGTCGGCCATGTTCGTGACCGCCACCGCGCCGAACCCCTTGGTCGTCGACTACGTGGCCAAGGCCAGTGGCCAGTCGCTGCACCTGACCTGGACCACCTGGGCGCTGTGCATGCTGCTGCCCGGCCTGCTCTGCCTGTTGCTGATGCCGCTTGTCGTTTTCGTGCTCTGCCCGCCCGAACTGAAGGCGACGCCCAACGCCATCGATTACGCCAGGGGCGAGCTTGCCCGCATGGGCCCGTTAAGTGGAAAGGAGCGGGTCATGATGGGCGTGTTCGCCATGATGCTGGTCCTGTGGGCCAACGTGCCGGCGATGATCATGGGCCCGGCTTTCACCCTCGATCCGACCGTGGTCGCATTTCTCGGCCTCTTCGCCTTGATCATCACCGGCACGATCGACTGGGATGATGTGTTATCGGAGAAGAGCGCCTGGGACACCTTGATCTGGTTCGGCGCCCTGGTAATGCTCGCGGAACAGCTCAACAAGCTTGGCGTGATCGCATGGTTCTCGGCCGATATGCGCGATGCCATCGCCGCCAGTGGAATGGGCTGGCTCTCGATTGCCGCCGTGCTGGTGCTGGCGTTCGTCTTTTCCCACTACCTGTTCGCGAGTACCACGGCGCATATCAGCGCGATGATGCTGGCCTTTCTCACCGTGGGCGCTCACCTGATCCCGCCACCCTATGTCCCGCCTTTCATGCTGATGATGGCGGCCGGCTCCGCGATCATGATGACGCTGACCCACTACGCCACCGGCACATCGCCAATCATCTTCGGCAGCGGCTATGTGACGATGGGACAGTGGTGGCGGGTCGGCGCGGTGATGTGCGTGCTGGAACTGACCATCTTCGCCGTGGTAGGGGGTACCTGGTGGAAGATTCTGGGATTCTGGTGAGCCGGGCAAGGGCCGGTTCACGCATGAAAGCACAAGGCGGATTTGCTGGTGAGCCAATTGCAACGCCGGGGATTGCCCTCCTGCGAAGAGGTGGCAGTCCGGTACGCAGGCTGGTGCGAAGGAAATACGCGTGCGTCGCATCGGACGGAACGGACCCATAGCGATTCCCCCGCTAGCATAACCGCCTGTGTGCTATGGTTTATATGACCTTTTCGGCAAGTGCGCCAGTGTGGCGCGAGCGCCGCCAGACGACAGGGTGCAAGAAGATGGTACGCCTCACCATCGAAGGCCATCAGATCGACGCCCCACCCGACTGCTCTATCCTGCAAGCGTTTCTCCACGCCGGGGAGACCCTCGTGGAAGGCGTCGGCTGCATGGGTCAGGGCGTGTGCGGGTCCTGCCGTGTGCTGGTGCGGCGCAGCGGCGAGCCGGAGGTGAACACGGCGCTCGCCTGCGAGACCCTGATCGAGGAAGGCATGCAGGTGGCCTCGCTCGACTATTTCACTGCCCCGGCACGCCACGTCTATCGCATGGAGGATCTGGACGATAGCTGGCAGGTCCTGCACGTCATCGAGCAAACATTCCCGGAAGCCTCCCATTGCCGTCACTGCAGCGGTTGCGATCGCGCATGCCCGAAGGGACTCGACGTGCAGCGCGGGGTAAACCTCGCCGTGGAGGGAAAGCTGGCGGAGTCTGGCCGCGTCTTCGACGAATGCGTCATGTGCAATCTCTGCACGCTGGCCTGTCCCGAGCTGATCCGGCCCAACCACCTCGGCCTGTTCGTGCGGCGGATGACCGCGTCGCTGTCGCTACGGCCGGCGAATCTGATGCGCCGGCTGCAACAGATCGAGAACGGCGAGATGAAGATCGATTTCGATGCGCCGGGCGCGCGCCCGCCAGGCTGACGGGACAACAGATCATGCCTGCCGGCATCCCTTATGACGACGCCCGCCAGCGCTACCGGCCAGGCATGACGCCGGCGGTACGCAGCGATGACTCGTCCGTCGATGCACTCCTGAAAGGCTTTCACCCGGACCATGGCCCGAATGCGCGCGTGTCCTTGGTCGTCGGGGTGAACCGAGGTGATCCGTGCCAGCCCGATCTCGCGCGTCAGTTGCAAGCCAACGCGCTGATCGACGACGTGGATATTGCAGGTGCCCAGCTCACGACCACCGACGTGCTGGTGATCGGTGGTGGCGGTGGCGGATGTGCGGCCGCGCTCACCGCTGCGAAGCAGGGCGCGCGGGTCATCCTGGCCACCAAGCTGCGTCTCGGCGACAGCAATACCGTGATGGCCGAAGGCGGCATCCAGGCTGCCATCGGCGAGGACGACAGCCCGCAGTTGCACTTCGAGGACACCCTGCGCGCCGGCCATTTCCAGGGCGATCCCGAGCTAGTCGCGCAGATGGTAATGGATGGGCCCGATGTGATTCGCTGGCTGATCCGGCTCGGCATGATGTTCGACCAGGAGGAGGATCGGCTCCCCGGCGGCAACCTCATGCGGAAGAGGCCGGGGGGAGCTTCGGCCGCCCGCATTCTTTCCTACCGGGACTATACCGGGCTCGAGATGATGCGGGTACTGCGCGAGGCGGTGGACCTGGACGCCGCCATCGACGTGTGGAACCGATGCCCGGTGGTCGAACTGCTGACCGACGAGCGGGGAAACTGCGCCGGCGCGGTGATCTACAACCTCGAATGGCGCACCTTCGTCCTGGTGCGTGCCCATGCCGTGATCCTCGCCACCGGGGGCGCGGGACGCCTGCACCTGAATGCCTTCCCGACCTCGAATCACTACGGCGCCACCGCCGACGGCCTCGTGCTCGCGTACCGGATCGGCGCCCGGCTGCGCGAACTCGATTCGTTCCAGTACCATCCCACCGGCATCGCATACCCGCCGCATCTCGCTGGCGGACTCATCTCGGAGGCAGCACGTTCCGCCGGGGCGAAGCTGATCAATGGGGAAGGCGAGCGCTTCGTGGACGAACTCAAGCCGCGCGACGTCGTCGCGTCGGCGATCCTGCGCGAGTGCGCGGAGGGACGCGGCATCACGCGTGGTGGGCAGGTGGGGGTCTTTCTCGATACGCCGACGCTCGAAATGGAGAATCCCGGCATCCTGGCCAAGCGCCTGGTCACGCTGAGCCATCTTGCGCGCAAGTGCGGCCAGGACCCGGCGCGGGACCCCTTCCTCGTCTATCCGACGCTCCACTACCAGAACGGCGGCGTTGCGATCGACAAGGATGGCGCCACGGGCGTCGGCGGGCTGTATTGCGTTGGCGAGGTGACGGGCGGCATTCACGGCCGCAACCGGCTGATGGGAAACGCGCTGCTCGACATCCTGAGCATGGGGCGGCGCGCAGGCGCCAGTGCCGCCGGACCGCGGCGCGGGGTCATGGCCAGTCGTGCAGGAATCGGCCACGTACATGCTTGGCAGCGGGAACTGACGCTCGCCGGGCTACCCCTTCATGTCAAGGCGCCGATGCTGTTCCCTGGCTACGCGCATTTCGACTTGCGCGTCGATGCCGGACTACATTCCGGCGCCCGGGGCCGGGTGGTCAGCGGTGTCCGGTGAGCGTTACTCGGAGCGAGCGATGACACACCTGAACCAGGTTCTCCTAAAGGAAGACATCCAGCTTGGCGCCGACCTGCTCGCATGGCTTGCCACGGGCGGCGGAGAGGGGCTCGCGAAAGCCCTGCGCGAGCCGGCGACAATCATCGCCGAGATCGAGCGGGCCGATCTGCGCGGCATGGGCGGCGCCGGCTTCGCGACGCATCGCAAATGGGCGCCAGTCGCCGCTGCGCCTGACGGCGACAAGTACATCATCTGCAACGGTAACGAAGACGAGCCGGGCACGTTCAAGGACCGCTTTCTTCTGCAGCACACGCCACACCAGGTCATCGAGGGCGCGCTCATTGCCGCCGCGGCCACCCGTGCCAACCACGTCGTCCTGTACGTCAATCCGCACCAGCCAGAATCCCTCGCGGCGACACGCACAGCGGTCGGGCAATGGCTGGAGCATCCGCTGTTCGCCGAGCTCGAGCGGCTGGTGGGCAAGCAAGTCACCCTGGGGATCGTGCCCAGTTCGGGGCTGTACATCGGGGGCGAGGAGACCGCGGTGATAGCCAGCGTCGAGGGCGGGTTCCCCTTCCCGCGCCGCAAGCCGCCATTCCCGGCCGAGCACGGCGTGCGTGGCGCGCCAACCATCGTCAACAACACGGAGACCCTGGCCCACGTCCCCGGGATTCTGCGCCACGGCGCGCAATGGTATCGGGACCTCGGCATCGGGAATGCCACGGGAACAAAGCTCCATTCGCTTTCCGGGGACGTGCTGCGCCCCGGCCTGTACGAGTTGCCAATGGGCACGCGTCTCGAGTCGCTGGTATTCGAGCATGGCGGCGGCATGTTGCAGGGCAAGGAGTTCAAGGCGGTCTTTACCGGTGGCCCCTCCAATACCCTGCTGACGAAACGCGATCTCGATGTCGCGCTGGATTTCGATTCGGTGAGGCTGCGGCGCTCACGGCTGGGTACCGGCGCAATGATCGTCGTATCGGAAGGCACCAGCATCGTGCGCAAGGTTGCCGAGTACGTGAGCTTCTTCGCTCAGGGCTCGTGCGGCCAGTGTCCTCCATGCAAGGGTGGAACCTTCCAGTTGATGCGGCTGCTCAACCGGATCGACACCGGCCGGGGCGTGCGTGCCGACCTGGAGGCGCTGGAGAACCTGTGCAATATCCTGCCCGGCAGCGGACGCTGTGGCCTGATCGACGGTGCCGTGACGGTAGTGGAGAGTTCGCTTCAGCAATTCCGGGAGGAATACGAGGCGCCTCTGGCGGCATAGGCGCGCAAGGCTCCATTGGATCTGGCCAGCGGGACCGGCAGTCGTCACGGAACGGCACAGGTCACCGTTCGATCTGCGGCAGACCAGATGCATTGCCATCAACTGCACAAGGCATTGTCTGGCGGCGCTGGCAAGCATCCATGGGGCAGGCGACTGACGCGGGCGTCTGTGTCTGCGTGTTGATCGGCTTGGGGTTCGGATCCAAGAGCGGAGGCGTAAAGCATGGAAAACGCACCACAAGGCGTTCTGCCCGACGCGGATTATGGCAAGAAGCGGCTTGCGAAGCCCGGCAGGAACCGTCTGGGTGTCACTCTCGTCCTTGCAATCGCGGCCGGCCTGGCTCATGCGGAATCGCCGGATGCGAATGGATGGCGTTTTGCGATCGGGCCATACCTCTGGTTACCCAATGTGAGCGGAGCCTTCGGCTTCTCCGGATCGTCTTCGACCGGAGGTGGCAGACTCGACGTGGGAACGGGGCCGGACAGCTATCTCCAGAATCTGCAGTTCCTGCTCATGTTGCAGGCCGAGGCCAGCAAGGGAAACTGGACGATCCTGGCCGATGCTGCCTATCTGGATTTCGGTCACCAACAGACCACCGTCAATGCCGTCGGCGCGGGGAACGGTGCCAGGGTTGTCATACCGCGCGATGTGACAACCGGAACAGGCAGCAGCCTGAGCGGTGGCCTGTTCGGACTTGCTGTCGCTTATACCGGGCAGCGCGTGTCCTGGGGCACGATCGAACCACTCGGCGGGCTTCGGTACCTGAACCTGAGCGCGAACGCGAACTGGACACTGTCTGCCACGTTCACGGAACAAGGCGCGACGCTTGCGAAAGACGGGAGCCTGTCGCAGACGGCCAATATCATCGACGGCATCATCGGTGTTCGCGGGCGTATCCGACTTGGCGACTCGGGCAGATGGTACATGCCCTATTACCTGGACGTCGGTGCCGGCTCCGCCAGATATACGGTGCAGGCATCCGGAGGGGCGGCGTACGCAGCAAAATGGGGCGATGTGCAACTGACTTACCGCTACCTGACCTTTTATCTGGGTGGCGAYGACCTGGTGCAGAGGCTGACACTCAAGGGGCCCATGCTGAGTGCCGTGTTTCGCTTCTGAGCCCCTCGCCCTTTCAGGAAGACACCGTTTCGGGGAGCCTGTTGGCACGCGGGACACTTTGTCGGAGCCGGGGGAAATAGCCAGAACTGGCCCCTGTCACTTTGTCCGATCATCGATGCAGCGTCCGGGAGTTCTCCGTGGCAGATGCACCCAAGACAACTATCGGCGCGGGCGCGACCGCGCCGCCGGAGGATGCGCCGATGCGCGAGCCGGTGCCGGACGTGGTGGACCGGGTCTCCGAGATGGGCTGGCCCGGGAGCTGGTTGACGCGGTCATGTTCCTGGTTCGCACGCCGGCGGGACACGGCCGGCGCCTCTCCCTCGCAATTGCCGTCAGGAACTCGCTGGGTGGCTCGGATGCGAGCCGCCTCCATGTTGCTGGCCACCACGCTGGCCGTGGGCGGTGTCCGCGCACAGGAACCGCCCCAGCCCGCGCCGGACGGCGCAGCACAGCCTGCCGGCGCACCGTGGACTTTCTCGGCGACAGGCTACTGGAACATGCCGCGTGAGAGCGGCGACTACCTCAGCGGTATCTTCATTGCGGAAAAATCGCAGCTCCACCTCGAGGCAAGAACCAACTACGAGGCGAAGCACTCGCAGTCGGCATTCATCGGCTGGACATTCTCGGGAGGCGAATCCGTCCAGTTCAAGGCGACGCCTATCGTCGGATTCGTGGGAGGCTCCACGCATGGTGTGATCGGCGGACTCGAGGCCAGCGTGGCCATACGCAAGTTCGACTACTACATCGAAGCCGAATACTTGAATCCACATGGAGACGAATCGGGCTATCTCTATGCCTGGAGTGAACTCGGATTCCGCCCGATCGAATGGCTGAGACTCGGTGTCGTCGCCCAGCGTACCCGGATCTACGGGGGGAGCCGCGATCTCCAGCGAGGCGGCTTTTTACAGGTCACGGTGCGCAAGTTCACCGCAGGCTTTTACTGGTTCAATCCCGGCTCATCCGATCAGGTCGCGATCCTTTCACTGGGTGTCAGCTTCTAGCGTGACTCGCCTGGGTTATCCCTTCCTCTCTATCGCCCTGGCGCGCACGCATGGGCGGCCTTGCCGGACAATGCGGTCCGCGACGCCAGGCCCCGTGGTTGCCAAACTAGAATCGCACCACCACCAGCATGCCGTAGAACAGCACGGCCAGGAACAGCGTCTCGAGAACCATCAGCGCCACCGGCTTCCAGCCTACGGACAGGATATCCTTGAGGTGGGTCTTCATGCCGATCGACACCATGGACATGACCAGGCACCACTGCGAAGCAAACTGCCCCGCCTTTACCAACCCCGGAGGCAACCAGCCTGTGCTGTTGATCGCCACCAGCACCGCGAAGGCCACGGCAAACCATGGCAGCAGCGGCGGGCGCGGCCCCTTTCCGGCTTCCCCTTGTGCCCGCTGATGCCGCTGCGACAACCAGGCTGCCAGCGCGATCACCGGCAGCAGCATGGCCACGCGCATCAGCTTGATCAGCGTAGCCGCATCACCAGCTTCATGCGAGATGCTGTAGCCGGCCCCCACGACCTGGGCCACGTCATGGATGGTTCCGCCAATAAAGGCTCCGGCCTGCAAAGAAGGCAGGGCCAACAGTTGCGCGAGCATCGGATATAGCACCATCGCGACCGTCGATAGCGTGCTCACGGAAATTACCGTGAACAGCGTCGCGCGCTCCTTTAGCGGATGCTGTGGCATGGCTGCCGACAGGGCCAGCGCCGCGGAAGCACCGCAGATCGCCACGGCACCCCCGGTGAGCAAGCCGAAGAACGTCTGGAACCCCATCATTCGGGCCAGCACGATGCCGCACAATATGGTCAGCGCCACCGCCAATACGACCATGGCAACGGAGTGCCAGCCCAGCGCCGCTACCTGCGAGGCAGTGATGCGTAATCCCAGCAAGGCCACCCCCAGCCGAAGCACCTGCTTGGCACTGAAGTCAATACCGGAAGCAGTGGAGGATTCTCGGGACAGGAAGTTCAGCGCCATACCCAATAGCAAGGCGAACAGCATCACCGGCGCCTGGTAATGCGAGGCGAGCGACATGGCTGCGACTGTTACCACCGCGCTGATGACCATGCCGGGCAGATTGCCCCGGAACGTACTTAACAAGCTCGGATTCAGAAATTTCACGGACATGGATGTCTCTCCGACGGGTCGACGACGTTCGCCACCCATCTCGGTATCAGGCCCGCTAACTTTGGCAAACCGGGAAGCGCTGGCGGACACACTCTGCAAGTTCCCGGTTAGCAAGCATGCGACACGGGACCCGGTGCCCGCCATGCAACGGATGCCAACGACTTTGCATTCCATGCCACCGTCGATGGTGAGCCGCTCCTGAAGCACATCGCATCGGCATCCTGGACCAGTGCCAGCACCACCAGACATGCTGGCGAGGTGCTGCGGTCAGGCGGCGCGTTGCCCGGGGTGCTGCAGGCTGCCCTTCAGTTCCTCGCGTTCGGTGAAGGTCGGGTTGGCCTGCCAGCCGACTAGTTCGTCGTGCCAGCTCTCACACGCGTTCCGGTCGAACTCGAAGTCCTCATCCAGCCGCCCGCCGTCGCGCAAATAAGCGCCGATCACCTGGGTGCCATCCCAGTAGGCAACGGCCACGTCGGAGAAATCGGCCGTGGTTCCGATCGGCATGTCGCGTAGCAACATCGCCAGGTTTGCCTTGAACGCTCGGAATTCTTGGGAGGTCATGGCGGGCTCCGGTGCGGGGGAGGAAGATGATGGAAGGTTGCACCTGATCTTTCGGCGCGTCAATTTGGAGCGTTGACCGGCGCTTCGTGGGCTGATGCCACGCGTGCGCGTCAACGCTCACAGAGCGCCAGCTTGCGGGCCGCGATGATGGCCTCGTAGCGGCTTGACACCTGCAGCCTGACGAAGATCTTCTGATTACGGTGTCACGATGTTGAACCAGAACTCGAACGTATCGAGGTAACTCACCAGCTCGTCCAGTTTCATCTGGTTGCCGGTGACCTTCGCGCTACCGTTCTTTACTGCATCCGCCATCTTGGTCTGGCCCAGGATGACGCCGTTCAGCGTATCGCGTGACATCGTGATGTTGGCATCGGCCTGCTGCRCCTGCACGCCCGCAGTGTGATTGAGCACGCCGTTCTCAAGTTCCAGCAGGTAGGTCCCCTCCGGTTTGCCGAGGTCGACATTGAGCACGACATGAGCGTTGGCTGCCTTGGCGCGGTTGACGCGCACGCTGAGGTAGTCGAAGAACATCTCCGGCGTCATCGCCTTCACTGTATCGCCACTGGCCGTGTTCGGCGTCGGCAGCTTCTTCACGCCCTCGCGCAGTTCCTTGGCGCCGCTGAGGTAGAAGTTGCGCCACGGGCCGGACTCGGCCTGGTAGCCGAGTTGCTCGAGCGCATCGGCCTGCAGGGCCTTGGCGGCCTGGTTCGACGGATCGGCGAACACAACGTGGTTGACCACCTGCGCGACCCAGCGGTACTCGCCGCGGGCGTAAGACTGCCTTGCCTTGGCCAGCACAGCGTTGGCGCCGCCCATGAACTCGACGTAGCGCTTGCCGGCTTCCGCCGGCGTCAGCTCGTCCAGTGTGGCCGGGTTTCCGTTGAACCAGCCGAGGTAGAGCACGTAGGTCGCCTTGACGTCATGGCTGACCGAGCCATAGTAGCCCCGGTTGGCCCACATCAGCGCAAGGCCCGGCGGCAGCTTGAACTTGTCTGCGATCTCGACCATCGTCTCGCCCTGGTTGGCGAGATGCAGCGTTTCGTCGTTGATGTAGCGGTACAGGTCGCGCTGCTGGCGCAGTAGCTTGACGACGTTCTCGCGCCCGAAGGTCGGCCAGTGGTGCTGGGCGAACATGACGTCTGCCTTGGCGCCCCACATGGTCAGCGCCTGGTTCAGGTACTTGGACCACGGCAACGGTTCGCGGATCTTGGCGCCACGCAGCGAGTAGGTGTTATGCAGTGTGTGAGTGCAGTCCTCGGCGGCGGATATTGCGCGCTTCTCTTCGATATACCAGAGCATCTCCGATGGCGCTTCCGACCCCGGCGCCATCAGGAACTCATAGGTCAGCCCGTCGATCGTGCGCTTCTCGCCCGTCTTGGTGATGGTTTCGGTGGGAAGCAACAGCGTCACGGTGCCGGCAGATGTCGTGGTGCCCAGCCCTGCGCCCACCTGGCCCTTCGGGTCGGGCGGCAGCAGGTTTCCGTACATATAGCTGGCGCGGCGGCTCATGGCATTACCCGCCATGACATTCTCGGCGACGGCCGCTTCGAGGAAGCCTTCCGGCGCGTAGATCTTGACCTTGCCAGATGCCACATCCGCCGCGTCCACCACGCCGCGGACGCCGCCGTAGTGGTCGACGTGGCTGTGCGTATAGATAACCGCCTTGACCGCCTTGCGGCCCCGGTTGGCGTAGTAGAGCTCGATGGCGACCTTTGCCGTCTCTTGCGAGACCAGCGGGTCTACCACCGTGATCCCTTCCTTGCCCTCGATGATGGTCATGTTCGACAGATCCTGGTTACGGACCTGATAGATGCCATCGGTGACCTGGAACAGCCCGCTGATATTGATGAGCTGCGCCTGCCGCCAGAGGCTCGGGTTGACGGTGCCAGGCGCGGCCGATCCCTCCTTGATGAAGGCGTACTGCTGCGGATTCCAGATCGGGTTCCCCGACGTACCCTTGATGATGGCGTCCGGCAGCGCCGCGATAAAGCCGCGGTGCGCGTCATCGAAATCCGAGCGGTCGGCGAAAGGCAGCTCGCCAAGCAGCTTCTGGTTGGCGGCCCTGGTAGCACTGGTGGCGTCCTTGCGCGCGTCCTGCGCCATGCCCGGGCCGGCGTGCAACAAGGCGGCGGCCGCGGCCAGCGCAACGCCTCTGGCCAGTACGTTGCGATCCGTGGTCATTCCTTACCCCTGTTCCAATGTGTTTGAGGGCACCTCGAACGGGCACGCGCTGGCGTTGCCGAGTGCTGAAAAATACTCTGCCAAGGCAAGTGAAAACAGAAGTGAATTTTTTCGCTACGCGTTCTGAATTGAATCGCATGGCCCATGCCGCATGCCGCACATGTGCACCCGGCAAACCGGCGGGTGAAATGCGTATCGCCGAGCCGTGGCTTTATGGCCTGGCACTCCTCTCCACGACGCTCCGCGGCAGAGGACCAAGGAAGATCGCCTTGAGCCTCTCCCGGCCCAAGACGCGACCCAGCTCGGCGATCACGCAATAGTTGAGGATTAGCGTCACGAGCAGTATCTGGATCGCCCAGAACTGCGGCCAGTTGATTCCAACGAGCAACTGGTGGTTGGCGGCGGCCAGGCCAGGAGCGTCCTTCCAGTAGTCGTAGAGGCGTTCCAGGTAGTGCACGAACAACGCCACCACCATGTAGATCGCCGTCTTCCAGAGGACATTCCAGATCAGCGGCTTCTCGGGAAAGCGGTTGATGAACGGAAGCATGTTGGCAACGAGCACCGACTTGCCGAGGATCAGTGCAGCAAGGAGGACGGAGGCCGACGCAGGCAGCGAGACCCCTGTGCCGCGGAGCATCAGGGCACGGATGATCGCCACGACGTGGAGCGCGATAAAGAAGAAGATCGTCGGCGGCAGCATTTCCATGAATTCATGCTTGAGTGTGGCAGCCAGCTTACCCATCGCAGTCTCCTGAAGTGAATGCACCGGCCCGGCCCACCCAAGGTGCCGCAATCGACACAATCGAGCCTTGCCAATGCCAAGACACAATAGGACACCTTTCCCGGCCCAGCGCGGTAATTTGCCCGCGATGCGATTGAATTGCACCTAACCTTGAGTAAGCGATGATGCTCACCGCCATCAGCGCCGGCCAGTCGCCGGCGCATGCGTGGGGCTCTGCTTCGCCGCGTTTGCGTCCCGTATGGGCTTGCGTGCAAGTGCCGCCCATTCGGGATGTGCCCACGTATGCCCAACAACAAGGAGACGATCCATGGCCAGGGCGGACAACAAGAAACGCACCCAGAAGGGTGGCCAACCGACTTCCGCATCGATCTATCTCACCGCAGACGAGCGCGCCGCCAAAGGCCGGGCCCTGCGCGATGATGTGCCGCGCTCTTCCCAATCCGGCTGGAAGGCCGCGCGCAATCGCAAGGATCCGGTGGCACTGCTGGACGCATCGAACACGGGCCGGATACTGGAGCTGGTGCCGATCCGCTTCGGCCGCATGTCAGCCTCGCCCTTTGCCTTCTACCGGGGCGCGGCCGCGATCATGGCAGCCGACCTGGCAACCGCCCCCTCCAGCGGCATTCGCGTACAGAGTTGCGGTGACGCGCACCTGATGAACTTCGGCGGATTTGCCACGCCGGAGCGCAATGTCATCTTCGATATCAACGACCTCGACGAGACCCTTCCGGCTCCCTTCGAGTGGGACCTGAAGCGACTCACGGCCAGCATCGTGATCGCGGCCGACCATCTGGCACTACCCAGGAGCGACGCGGCACGCGTGGCGACTGACTCCGTGCGCGAGTACCGGGAGCGAATGCAAAACTACGCGGGGATGCGCGCGCTCGATGTCTGGTACGACCGCATCGACCTGCAGAAGTACGAGGACCGTAGCGGCGATCCCAAGATCGTCGAGATGACGCGCAAGCGGCTGGCCGAACGCATCGCCGCGGAACGGCGCAAGTCGGTACCCGACCACCTGTATCCGAAGTTTGTCGTGGAGGAAGGTCTGCATCCGAGGATCAAGGACGAGCCGCCGCTGATCTTTCATCCGTCTGAAGAACAGGCGCCCGGCCTGTCATCGGGCTACGAGGAGGCCATCGCGCGGTACCGCGAGAGCCTGCCCGACCATACGCGGGTGCTGTTCGACCGCTTTCACTTCTTCGACATGGCCATCAAGGTTGTCGGCGTCGGCAGTGTCGGCACGATGTGCGCCGTGTGCCTGTTCATGGCGGCCGATAACGACCCGCTGTTCCTGCAGGTGAAGGAGGCGCGGGCGTCGGTGCTGGAGCCCTATGCTGGCAAGAGCGTGTACGACAATCACGGCCAGCGCGTGATTGTGGGCCAGCGGCTGATGCAGGCCGCCAGCGACGTGTTCCTGGGCTGGACCCGGGGCAAGAATGGTCGGGACTTCTACATCCGGCAGTTGCGCGATATGAAGATGTCGGCCGTCATCGAGGACTGGGATAGCGGCATGCTCAGGCAGTACGGCCGGATGTGCGCCCATGCCCTGGCCCGTGCGCACGCGCGGACGGGCGACGCCGCGGTCATGGCGGGCTACATGGGCTCCGGCCAGACCTTCGATGACGCGATCGGCGAGTTCGCCACCGAATACGCATCACAGAACCGGAGCGATTTCCGGGCGTTTCTCGCCGCGATTCGGGAGGGACGCATCCAGGCGACGATCGAGGACATCTGATCTGCATGGGACATCATCGGGCCGGAAGCCGACAAGCTGCCGGCCCGCTTCTTATCTCGACGCCGAGGCTTGCGCCGCCTTAAGTGACGCGCCTGGACGGCGATACGGTGAACTCGCCCGGCTGCGGCGACCGCCGTTACCCTGGGTAGAGGTCAGGCGGCCCGGCGAACCTCCGCCGCCACCCCGGCCAGCATCAGGTCGAGGTTCTRCACTGCCGCCCCCGCGGCACCCTTGCCGAGGTTGTCGAACACCGCTGCCAACAGCACCTGCCCGTGCTCGCGGTTGGCGAACACGCCCAGGCGCAGGTCGTTGGTGCCGTTCAGCKCCTGCGGGTCGAGGTGCGTGGCGGCGGCCGATTCGGCGAGCGGCATCACCTCGACATGGCGGGCGTCGGCGTAGTGGTCGAGCAGGCAGGCGTGCAGCCTGTCGACGTCCGTGCCGGATGCCAGCAGGTCCAGCTCCAGCGCCACCGTCAGCACGATACCTTGCCGGAAGGCGCCGTAGGCCGGCACGAAGGCGGGGCGCCGTGCCAGGCCCGCGTGCTGCTGGATTTCAGGCGTGTGCTTGTGCGCCAGGCCCAGGCCATAGACCTGGAACGGCAGGGCCCGGGTGGCCTCCGGTCCCTCGTAGGCATCGACGGCGGCGCGGCCGCCCCCCGAATAGCCCGACACCGCGTGGATGGCGATGGGGTAGTCGTGCGGCAGCAGGCCGGCCTCCACCAAGGGGCGCAGCAGGCCGATCGCCCCGGTGGGATAGCAGCCCGGGTTGCTGACGCGCAGCGCGCCCGCGATGCGCTGCGCCTGGCCGGCGGCCATCTCCGGAAAGCCATAGGTCCAGCCGGCCTGCGTGCGGTGTGCCGAACTGGCGTCGATCACGCGCACCGCAGGATTGACGATGGACGTCACCGCCTCGCGTGCGGCGGAGTCCGGCAGGCACAGGATGGCGATGTCGCAGCCGTTGATGGCGTCGGCGCGGGCGCGCGCATCCTTGCGCTGGCCGGCGGGCAGCGTAAGGACGCGCAGATCGTCGCGTCCGCGCAGGCGTTCATGGATCTGCAGGCCGGTGGTGCCCTGGTCGCCGTCGATGAAAACAAGCGGTAGCGCATGGGATGGATCCTCGGAAGTGACGTGAAAGTGGCGGCCCCGGCCGGTTCGGCATCAGCTTTGCGTTGGTGCGGCCGCGGGTGTGGCGCGATCATGGAAGCGCCATCTTGCGCCACCGGATAGAATCGGAAAAGTTGAATTTCATGACGATGAAATTCACGAATCCTGAACGATATCCTCGTCAGCATTTACGCCCTTGACCGGAGTTCCGCCCCATGCGCGAGATCAGCCTGGACCGCCTGCGTACCCTCGTCGCCATCGCCGATCTGGGTTCCTTCGCCGAAGCTGCGCGCGCGTTGCACCTGGCTCCACCCACCGTCAGCCTGCACATTGCCGAGCTGGAAGCCCGCGTCGGCGCGCCACTGCTGACGCGCAAGCGCGGCGAGGTGCGTCCGTCGTCGATTGGCGAGACACTGGTCGATCGCGCCCGCCGCCTGCTGGCCGATGCCGACCTTGCGCTGGACGACGTGCAGCGTCAGGTGCAGGGGTTGACCGGCCGCGTGCGCCTCGGCGCCTCGACCGGGGCCATCGCCCACCTGCTGCCGCAGGCGCTGGCCATGCTGGCGGAGCAGCACCCCGACATCGACGTGCAGGTGGCCGTGCTCACCTCGGAGGAGACGCTGGCGCGGCTGGCCGCCGGCACGCTGGAGATCGGTCTGGTGGCCCTGCCACAGGCGCGCGTGGCGGGGCTGACCATCCGCCCTTGGCGGCGGGATCCTGTGCGGGCTTTCCTGCCAGCGAGCTGGCCCTGCCCTGCGCGCATCACGCCGGCCTGGCTGGCAACGCGCCCGCTGATCCTGAATGACGGCACCACGCGCCTGTCGCGCCTGACCGCCGAGTGGTTCGCCAGCGGTGGCCAGAGGCCGGCGCCGCGTATCCAGCTCAACTACAACGACGCCATCAAGAGCCTGGTGGCGGCCGGCTATGGCGCGGCCCTGCTGCCACACGAGGTCACCACGCCGGCGCCGGATGCGCGCGTGGTGATGCGGCCGCTGCGGCCGGCATTGTGGCGGCGACTGGGGTTGGCGCACAGCGCGGAACGGGTAGAACGTGCCACGGAATACGTGCTGGAGGCCCTGTGGGCGCTACGGGCGGGGTAGCGCCGTTGGCCACACGCCGACCGGCTGTTGTGCGAGTTGTGCGAGTTGTGCGAGGCACCCACCCGACTCGCGACAAGCGAAGTCGTCCTTTTCAGGTAGACCCAAGCCGGTCTCGAGTTTGTCTGGCTACGTTTTTTGTCCAGGGGAAGCTGGACCAGTACTTCCCGACAAACTCCTCAATCTCGCCACGGTGCTTCAGGGAGAGGCCGATGATGTCCAGCCCCTCGAGGAACATGCGGCGGTGCCTCGCGGACAGCTCAAAGGGATACTCCCCTGAAGGTGTCCGCACCCGCATCGCATCGAGATCAATCGTGATCACGTTGCCGCTATTCGCGTCCACGTCGTTCATCAACTGCTCAATGGCTTCCCGCGGCAACATTACCAGCAGAAGCTGGTTATTCATGGCGTTCGAATAGAAGATCTCGCCGAAGCTGGGTGCAATGACGGCGCGAATGCCAAATTGCTGCAGTCCCCATACCGCGTGCTCGCGGCTCGATCCGCAGCCGAAGTTCGCTCCGCCGATGAGGATGCCGGTGCCGGCGTACTCCGGGCGATTCAGCACAAAGTCCGGACGGCGTGCGCCGGTGGCGTCGAAGCGGTGGTCATAGAGAATGCCTTTGTCCAGGCCAGTCTTGTCGATGCCCCGCAGGAACTGCTTCGGGATGATCTGGTCGGTATCGAGGTTTTCGATGCGGATCGCCGCACCCTTGCCAGTGATGTGCGTGTACTCAGACATGGGAAGTCTCCAGCTTTCGGACGTCGGTGATCGTTCCGGTGATCGCCGCGGCGGCGGCCATGGGCGGGCTCATCAGGTGGGTGATGGCCCCGCGTCCTTGCCTGCCCTCGAAATTGCGATTGGTGGTGGAAGCGCAGCGAACGCCGTCGGCGAGCACGTCATCGTTCATTGCCAGGCACATCGAACAACCCGGCTGGCGCCATTCGAATCCCGCGGCGGTAACGATGTCGGCAATGCCTTCCCGTTCGGCCTGAGCCTTGACCGCGCCTGAGCCGGGTACCACCATGGCCCTGACCCCTTCGGCCACCTTCTTGCCGCGGACTACGTTCGCCACGGCCCTGAGATCCTCGATGCGTCCGTTGGTACAGGATCCGATAAAGACATGCTGGATCGGCGTGCCTTCCAACGCCGCCCCGGGCGTCAGGTGTGTGTACGCAAGCGCCCGTTCAACCGACCGCTGCTCGACTTCGTCGATCTGATCCTCGGGGAATGGAATGTGTCCGGAAACAGGTAGTACCTGGTCGGGGCTGGTTCCCCAGGTCACATAGGGCTCGACATCGCTCGCGTCAAACACATACTCCATATCAAACAGGGCGCCCGCATCGCTTTGCAGGCTTGCCCAGTATCGGAGCGCATCTTCACGTTGCGGGCCTTCGATGTCCACCGCACGGCGCAGCACGTAATCGGTGGCGACCGCATCTGGCGCGATCAACGCGCCTCGCGCCGCAGCTTCCACCGTCATGTTGCAGAGCGTGAAGCGTGCCTCGACGCTCAGATCCAGAATGGCCGATCCGCAGTATTCGACGACATACCCGCGTGCGCCTTGCGCGCCGATCGCACCGATGATCCTGAGAATGAGATCCTTGGCGGTCGTGCCGACCGGGAGCTTCCCGTCTACGCGGATGCGCATGGTCTTTGCCATCCGATAGACCAGCGTCTGGGTCGCCAGCACATGTTCGACCTCGGAGGTCCCGATACCGAAGCCCAGGGCGCCGAGCGCGCCATACGTCGTGGTATGGCTGTCGCCGCAGATCACCACCATGCCCGGCCGGATCATCCCGTGCTCCGGTGCAATCACGTGCTCGATCCCTTGCAGCGTGTCGTTGGTGTCGAACAGCGGAATCGCATGCCGGTTGCAGTTGTCCCGGAGGTTCGTGGCCTGCAGGGCGGAGGCGGGATCCGCGATCACCCGGATCGCCGTTGGGTGCGTCGGAATGATATGGCTGACGACGGAGACGTTTTGCCCGGGGATCAGCACACCGCGATCTTGCTCATGCAGCCCATGGAATGCCTGAGGACTGGTGTACTCATTCATCAGGTGCAGGTCGCAATACAACAGAACGTTGTCTTCATCAATTCTGGCGACCGTATGGGAGTCGACCAGCTTCTGGTACAGGGTTGTCGGGGTCATTGCTATACCTCTTTCAGGATCATTCCGCGGTGATGCCGCGCTGCTTGATCAATCTGGCCCACATGGGCATCTCCTTTTCCAGGCGTTGCCGCGCCGCCTCGGGCGTGCTCGGCGTCGCCTCGAAGCCTTCCTTGAGCATCCGGTCCCTGGCCGCCTGCGATGCCAGCGCGGCATTCAGTGCGGCGTTCAACTTGTCTACGACAGGCTTCGGCGTGCCCGCCGGCGCAAACACCATGAACCAGGTTTCAAACGTGTAATCGGACAGGCCCGCCTCGGCTGCGGTCGGGACATTGGGAAGCAGTGGGGAGCGCTTTGATCCGGTGACAGCCAGCGCCCGGAGCTTGCCGCTCTGGACATGTTGCTGGGCGGCGGAAACCACCGGGAAGCTCATGTCGACCTGACCGGCGATCGTGTCAACCAGGGCCGGGCCACCGCCGCGATAAGGGACGTGGACGATAGAGACGCTTGCCACAGACTTGAACAGTTCTGCGGACATATGAAACGTGCTCCCGTTGCCTGCCGAACCATAGGTCAGCTTGTCGGGCTTTGCCTTCGCAACGGATATCAGTTCCTGAAGGTTCCTGGCGGGCACATTGTTGTTGACCACCAGGACATGCTGCGAACTGGCGACCATGCCGATCGGCGCAAGGTCCTTCAGCGTGTCGTACGGCATGCGCGGGAACAGGCCCGGGTTGATGGCGAGCGAGACCGTTTGCAGTCCGATCGTGTAGCCATCGGGGGCGGCTTTCGCGACCGCATCGACACCGATATTGCCGCCGGCGCCGGCCCGGTTCTCAACCACGATGGTGCCGCCCAGACTTTTCGCCCAAGTGTCAGATACCAGACGCGCGGCGATGTCGGCGCTTCCACCCGGCGCGTACGGCACAATGAGCCGGACCGGTCGCTGAGGATAGGATTGCGCAGCCGCAGTGCCAGCGAACGTGGCACAAATCAGCGCTGCGGTGAGATGGGCAAACTTCATGGGCGTCTCCTGTGAGTATGAATCGTTATGGAAACCATCCTATCAGTTACCACATGACGCATAATTCATAGTTATTCACTTCTTTCGTTCCTGTAGTTCACCAATGGACCATTTCTCCGACCTTGCGTTTTTCATGCTGATCAACCGGCACGGAAGCCTTGCAGGGGCCGCGCAGGAACTGGGCGTCACGCCACCGGCCGTCAGCAAGCGGCTTTCTGGCCTTGAGGCCCGTCTGGGTGTCCGCCTGTTGCACAGGACCACGCGACGCATCAGCCTGACGCCCGAGGGGGAGCGCTACCTGGTCGAAGGCGCCAGAATTCATGCGGAGATGGAAGCCCTTGAGCGCACCATTGCGGGAAGCAGCAGTACGCCGCACGGCTTGCTAAAAATCGGGGCAACACTGGGATTCGGACGAAGGCATATCGCGCCGGCCCTCTCCGAATTCACGCGGAAGTTTCCGAAAGTCGAGGTGCAGCTTTATCTGAGCCATCGTTCGCTGAACCTGGTCGAGCAGGGTCTGGACGTGCTGGTCCACTTTGGAGAACTGCCGGATGTGCGACTGACCGGTCGGCTACTGGCCAACAACCGCCGCATGGTCTGTGCCGCACCGTCTTACATCGAAGCAAGCGGCGAGCCTTCAAGTCCGCGCGACCTGTCCCGGCACAACTGCATTTTCATCCGTGAGAGCGATGAGACGTTTGGTACCTGGCATTTGCGCAACGGCGCGYAGCAGGAAACCGTCAAGATCCGCGGGACCATGAGCACAAACGACGGAGAGTCCGCGTTGGCCTGGGCGCTCGATGGTCAAGGCTTGATCGTACGCTCGGAGTGGGACGTCGCGGAGCACCTGCGAAGCGGCGCGTTGTGCCGGGTGCTGCCGCAATGGCAGCTCACACCGGCGGATATCAATCTCGTATTTCCGGCCCAGAGCAATCGCCCCGACAAGGTTCGGGTTCTCGTGGACTTCCTGCTGGACCGCTTCGCCGATCACCGTGGTCCAGCTTCCGGCGGCTCGGACGGTCACTGGTAGTACTGGTATTACCTTCCAGAGCATCACTCACGTCGGCGCCAGGCTCGCGTATGCGACGTAATGCGGATACCGCTTGGGGACAGATAGCCGGCTACGTTGGAATCGGCAGCGGTCATGCCATGCCGACGGTCAGCCACACGAAGCTGAACGCCTGTTCGCTCGGCAGCGTGCACGATTCCCCTCGCAAGCACCGCTACTTGGCCCGGTAGCCAAGGCGCTTCGAAACTGCCTGCGCACAGGCATCCAGCGCTTTGGCAACCGGGCCGTCCCAATCGGTATCGACCGTGCCGGTCGGCCCCATGATGGTAATCGTCAGCGCAATGTTTCCCGAGTAGTCGAACACGGGCGCGGAAAAGGCAACGATCCCTGGCGTGGGATGGTTGATGCTGCGGGACATGTGGCGCGCCCGCGCTTCCTTGATCATCTCCTCCACAATGGCAGCGTCCAGCGGATGCGCGATATCGGGGCCGAGCCGTACGCGATCGTCCAGCAACAGCTTCTCGGTGAGCTGGCGCGGCTGGAACGCCGAGAAAATCCTGCCGGTTGCCGTATTGGCGAGCGACATGACCGTGCCGGTTCGGATATTCGTGTGGATGGGATAGGACGCATCGATGAGCCGCACGATGACCGGCCCGAGGTTTCCCCATACCGCGAGCGCGACCGCGTGCGACGTTTCTTCCGACAGCGCTTCGGCGAACGGCGTGGCCTCGCGGATGGGGTTGAGCGTCTGCAGGCTGGTCAGCCCGAGCTGGATGGCCATCGGGCCGAGCAGATAGCGACCCGTGACCGGGTCCTGGGCGACGAGTCCGATCTTCCCGAAACTCACCAGATACGGATGGATCTTGCCGGACGGCATGTTTGCCGCCTTCACGAGATCGCGTAGCGCCATCGGCCTGGCCTCGGAGGCCAGCACCTTCAGGATTTCCCCCCCCACTTCAATCGACTGGATGCCGCGGCGTTCTCGCTCGGGTGGCTCGGGTGCCTGGTCGGTCTGGTCCACGGTATGTCCCTGCCATGAGATGGTTAGTGCGCGCAGTATAACACTAGACATTATCTAATGCGTAAGCGTAGGGTTAACTAGTAGATCATTTCAAGCGCGCTAGTACTAATCTAGCAATCATGGCGGCGCCGCTCTTGGCGGCCATACCGCCCGCACTTGAATGGAGAAGTCGATGTCTGCACTGCAACAGGAAAAATGTGATGTTCTGATCATCGGATCAGGCGTCGCCGGCATGTCCGCGGCCATTACCGCCGCCAGCCGGGGCTTGAAGGTCATCGTGGCCGAGAAGGCGAGCTACTACGGCGGCACGACGGCCCGCTCGGGCGGCTGGCTATGGGTGCCGAACACCCATCTGGCCAAGGCATACGGCCATCACGAACAACCGGACCAGGCGCTGACCTATATCCGGAACCAGGCCGGCGCCGGGTTCGACGAGGCGCGTGTACGCGCCTTCCTGGCGAACGGCCCCAAAGCGATCGAGTTCTTCATGTCGRAGACCGCCGTCCAGTTCGACATGCCGCTAACGTTCCCGGACTACCACGCCGAGGCGCCCGGCGCCGCGCAAGGCGGCCGCTCGATGGTGACGCGCCCGTACGACGCCCGCGAACTCGGCCCATTGCTCAAGACCCTCGGCCCCGTGCTGCCGGAACTGACCGTCTTCGGTGTGACGATCGGCTCCGGCAAGGAGATCGTTCATTTCATGCGGGTGACGCGATCGCTGGCGTCCGCCTGGTATGTCACCAAACGCCTGACCAGGCATTTCCTGGAGGTAATGAAGTACGGGCGGGGCATGACGCTGACCAACGGCAATGCGCTGGCCGCGCGACTCGCGAAGTCGGCGGCCGACCTGTCGGTCCCGGTATGGCTGTCGTCGCCTGCCGTGGCGTTGTTGCAGGACGGAGGGCGCGTCACGGGCGCAGTGCTTCAGCGCGACGGCCAGCGGATCAGCGTAAAGGCGCGTCACGGTGTGGTGCTGGCCAGCGGCGGGTTTCCGCACGACCTCGAGCGGCGCAAGGAGACCTACCCGCACGTGCAGGCAGGCCACGGCCACTTCTCGCCAACGCCGCAGACCAATGTGGGCGACGGCGTGCGCATGGCCGAAGCGGTGGGCGGCGTGTTCGACAAGAACCTGTCGAATGCCGCCGCGTGGACGCCCATGTCGCTCGTGCCGCGCAAGGACGGCACGACCGGCATCATGCCCCACTTCATTGACCGGGCGAAACCAGGCGTGATTGCCGTCAGCCTGGATGGCAAGCGCTTTGCCAACGAGGCGAACTCGTACCACGATCTCGTGCAGGCGATGATCGCCGCCTCGAAGGGCAAGCCGGAGACGGCGTGCTGGCTGATCGCCGACCATGCGGCGATCCGGCACTACGGCCTCGGCTTCGTGAAGCCGTTCCCGATGCCGCTCGGGCCGCATCTGCGCAACGGCTACCTCAAGCGCGGCAAGACCATCGAGGACCTTGCGAAGCAGGTCGGTATCGAACCGGCGACGCTCGCCGCCACCGTTCGCCAGTACAACGAAACGGCGCAGTACGGGCGCGACCCCGAGTTCGGGCGTGGCAGCAAAGCCTACAACCGCTACCAGGGCGATGCGCTGCACACGCCAAATCCCTGCGTCGCGCCGCTGGCCAACGGTCCGTTCTATGCGCTCAAGCTCGTACCGGGCGACCTTGGCTCCTTCATGGGCATCCGTACGAACGAGCACGCCCAGGTCGTCTCCCTGGACGGCGATCCAGTCCCCGGCCTCTACGCAGCGGGCAACGACGCGGCAAGCATCATGGGCGGCGAGTACAGCGGTGCGGGCATCACGCTCGGCCCGGGCCTGACCTTCGGCTATGTCGCGGGCAACCACATCGCCGATCACTCTCAGGCCACGCCCCCGAATGCGAGCGCGGCTTCCGCGCGCGAGCCTCTGGCCATGCACTGAACTCCCTGCCCGATTGTTGTCACCCACGCGGCCGCATTGCGGCGGCCGCGTGGCGGCGTTCACCCTGAATTTCCCTGGATTGCAATCATGCTGATTCCTCAACTCCTGACCGGGAAGGTCGCTTTTATAACCGGCGCGGGCCAGGGCAACGGCCGGGCCATCGCCATCGGCCTCGCCGAGGCCGGCGCGACGGTCGTCGTCACCGACATGAACGAAGCCAATGCCAATGAGACGGCGGCGATGATCGATGCCCGGAACCACGCGGCGCGTGCCTGCGCGCTGGACGTGACCGATGCCGCGCAGTGCCGTGCCGTCGCCGAAGAGATCACCGCCAGCGTCGGCCCCGTCGACGTGCTGGTGAACAACGCCGGCATCCTGATTCGCCAGGGCATCGACAGCGAGCATGCGCTGGACAACCTGCAGCGGGTGATGAAGGTCAACCTCGAAGGGACGTTCAACGTCTGCCACGCGTGGCTGCCGGCCCTGCGACAGACCCGTGGCGCCATTGTCAACGTCGCCTCCATCGCGTCGTTCTCGGGCCAGCCGAACACGCTCGGCTACTCGCCCTCGAAGGGCGCGGTGAAGATGCTGACCCAGTCGCTGGCAGCCGACCTCGCGYGCGACGGTGTGCGCGTCAATGCCATTGCGCCGGGCGTCATCGACACGCCCATGACCGCGTCCACGCGCACGGACCCGGCGAAGCTCGAACGCTTCATGTCCCGTATCCCGATGAACCGGGTGGGGCAACCCGAAGAGCTGGTGGGCGCGGTGCTGTTCCTCGCTTCGTCGATGTCCACCTATGTGACCGGCGTGACCCTGCCCGTGGACGGCGGATACCTCGCCGCCTGACCCTCACAAACGAGGCAGGCGCGGACATCGCGTTTGCCCGCCCATCCAGGAGACAAACGATGAAACAGGCATCCCGCACGATCGACGTGCAGTCCTTCATCGACGCCGAACGCTTTTCCCCCTGCCAGTGGCTGGTCCTCGCCTTCTGCTTCCTCGTCGTGGCGGCTGACGGCTACGACACGGCGGCCATCGGCTTTATCGCTCCGTCGCTGGCRCACGAATGGGGCATCGCCCGCGGTGAACTCGGTGTCGTCATGAGCGCCGCACTGGCTGGGCTGAGCCTGGGCGCGATCTTCGCGGGACCGGTGGCGGATCGCGTTGGCCGCAAGGCGGTACTGGTGGCGGCTGTCACATGCTTCGGAGGATGGACGCTCGTTGCCGCCCAGGCGCAAACCGTTGGCACGTTGACCGTCCTGCGCTTCCTGACCGGCCTCGGACTCGGCGCAGCCATGCCGACGACCATCACGATGATGTCGGAATACGCGCCGTCGCGTCTGCGCTCCCTTGCGGTGAATGCCATGTATTGCGGCTTCTCCGGTGGACTGGTGGCGGGCGGCGCGGCATCGGCCTGGCTGATTCCCCATTTCGGCTGGCGCGGCGTGTTGACGGCTGGCGGCATCGCGCCGCTGGTACTCGCCGTACTGCTGCTTGCGCTGCTTCCGGAGTCGGCCCAGTTCCTGGCGGTGCGCAACGGGGCGCCCGAGCGGATCGCGCGCATCCTGAAGCGCATTGCGCCTCGGCAAACGCTCGAACACTGCGTGTTCGTCGCGCCGATGGCTGCGGCAGGCAAGGCGGGAAAGGCTTCGGCTCTTGCACTCATCCTGTCGGCAGGATACCGGCGGCGCACCGTCATGCTCTGGCTGTCGTGCTTCATGGGTCTGGTGATCTATTACCTGATGACGAACTGGATGCCGACGCTGTTCCGTGAAGCCGGATACAGCGTGGAACGTGGCGCGCTGCTGGCCTCCCTGTTTCCCCTTGGTGGCCTGCTGGGCAACCTTGCTGCTGGCTGGCTCATGGACCGCTTCAATGCCAACCGTACCATCGTCGTGGCGTACCTGCTGGCCGCCGTGCTCGTCATCGTGGTGGGACGCGGTGTCGATCATCCGGAGTTCCTGGGTATCTCGCTTTTCCTTTGTGGCACCCTGGTCACGAGCGCGGCAACTTCGATGTCCACCTACGCCGCAAGCCTCTATCCGACCGAGGCACGCACCACCGGGGTGGCGTGGATGCWGGGCATCGGGCGCATCGGTGGCATGGCGGGCTCCTTTATCGGTGCGGGCCTCCTCGGCCTTGGCTGGGGCTTCGGCGATGTATTCGGCCTGCTCGCGGTGCCGGCGCTGCTCGCGGCGGGGACGGTATTCATGATCGCCAAGCCCCGGCACGCCTATCCGATGGCAAGGGTGGCGGAGTGAGGCGATTCGGGCCTCTCGCCATTGCGGCGGCCATGAGCATGGCGTCCATGCGCGCGTGTGACGCCTTGCTTCCGGCGCTATCGTCGGACTTCGGCGTACCCGTTGGCATGGCAGCGTGGTCCATCTCCGCGTTCGCTTTGGCCTATGGGCTGATGCAACTCGTATTTGGCCCGCTCGGCGACCGCTTCGGCAAGCTTCGCGTCATCACGCTGGCGCTGACCGGCTGCGCCGTTGCGCATGTCATGGCCGCCGTGGCCCCGACCATGCCCGCCCTCGCGCTGGCCCGGGGACTCTCGGGCGCCGCAGCGGCGGGGGTCATCCCCATGAGCATGGCGATGATCGGCGATACGGTTCCGGCGAGGGACCGGCAGCAGGTGCTTGCCCGCTTCTTCCTCGCGACCATCGGCGGGACGATCGGTGGCCAGTGGATGTCCGGCCTGCTTGCCGACTGGCTGCACTGGCGCGTTGTCTTCTGGGTGCTGGCGACGGGGTCTGGCGTTGCCGCGCTCGCCGTGCGGACGCGGGGCTCGGGCCTGGTCTCCCACCTGGCTGCCAGGCGTTCATTCGGGGAGCAGTTCCGCAGCGTGCTGGGTCAGCCGCGCGCAAGGCTGCTGTTCGCAGTGACGGCAATCGAAGGCCTGTTCACCCTGGCGGGATTTGCCTTCGTGCCGACCTACCTGCACGGCCGCTTCGGGCTCGGCCTGGGCGCGGCCGGCGCCGTGATGGCGATGTATGGTGCTGGTGGCCTGGCCTATGTGGCGGTCTCAGGCGTGCTGTTCAGGCGCCTGGGGCCTGATGCGCTGGCCGCCCTCGGCGGCATGCTCCTGGGCGCAGCCTTTGCCATCGTGGCGCTCGGACCACGGTGGGAATGGAGCGTCCCCGGATGCTTCCTCGGCGGACTCGGCTTCTACATGCTTCACAACACCTTGCAAACGCAGGCGACCGAGGTGTTCCCGCCATCGCGCGGCACGGCGGTCGGGCTGTTTGCCGCGAGCCTGTTCCTGGGACAGGCGATCGGCATGAGCGGCGCCGCGGCCGTCGCCGGAACGCTGGAAGCGCGATGGTTGTTCGCCGCCGCCGCCGTGGCCCTTCCCGTTCTCGGCCTGGCATTCGGCGCACGGCTCCGCGCGGACGCTCCCCGTCACCGCCCCGGATAGCCAGGCGGCACAATGAACGCCCGCGGAAAACCCTGAACTTCGATACACCGGCCCACCAACGATTCCATCAACTCGTTGTATCGACCGCTTGAATCCGCAGCCAGTTTCGGCCACTGATCGTCTCCGACCAGGCGGCCGCTCTCGACCTGGTTTGCGACGTAGCTCAATAGAAGCCTCCCGACTTCAATGCATCGATGGCCATGTTTGCGCCGAGGGCAAGCAGAACAACGCCCATAGTCCAGCGTTGAGCAAGCAGAAGTCCCGGGCGGCTGGAGAGGAACCTCGCCATGCTGCCGGAGCAGACCGCCACAAAGCCATTGACCGATGCGAATGCCACAATCAGCGACGAACCGAGCACGAGCGATTGCCTCAGCACGCTGCCGTCCTGATGGTTGATGAATTGCGGCAGGAGCGACAGAAAGACCATCGCGAGCTTGGGATTCAGCAAACTAGTCGTTGCGCCCATCGCGAAGAGCCGGCGAGGCTGTTCGCGAGGCAGATCGCGAACCTCCAGAGGCGAACGGCCCCCAGGCCTCACGGCCTGCCACGCCAGATAGAACAGATACACGGCGCCCACCGCACCCAACGCGCTGCCTGCATAAGGCACCCTCAGGAAAAGCGCCGTGATGCCGAATGCTGCCCCGAACATATAGACGAGGTATCCGAGCATGACGCCTGCAAGCGATATCAGGCCGGCCGCAGGTCCTTGCGCAATCGAGCGCGACATCACGTAGATCATGTTCGGACCCGGTGTCACGGCAAGCATTCCGCCGACCGCCAGAAATCCGTAAATCGATACCGTACCGTGCATTTTTGTGGGCTCGTTCAAGTGGTCATCCCAAGCAGTATCGGTCCGATGCATACTCAAGTAAAACGCATTAAACTGAATCCATTGCTCAGCTTTTCTGACCAAAATGAAGAAGCTCGATCTGGACGTTCTTGAAATGGTTGTGGCGGTCGCCGATACAGGTTCATTTGTTCGGGGTGCGGAGTCCGTGCATCGATCGCCATCGGCGGTGAGCATGCAGATCAAGGCGCTTGAACAAGCGCTGGGAAAACCGCTCTTCGTGCGAAGCACCCGCAACGTGGCGATTACGGCAGAGGGCAGGACGCTTCTGGACTATGCCCGCCGAATGCTTGCCATGCGGGAGGAAGCATGGGCGTCGATCGTTCGCCCGGAGATAAAGGGCCGGGTCACCATCGGCGTTCCTGACGACTACGCTTCATCGTTGCTGCCACAGGTTCTGGGAAAGTTCGCGGTTGCTCACCCGCGTGTCGAAATCCGGGTCATCGGCCTGCCCAGCAGTGCGCTCGCTCCCTTGCTCAAAGACAATACGCTGGACCTGGCCTGCATCACGAAAACAAGGGGCATCGCGGGCGAATTCATCCGGTTCGAGCCGATGGTGTGGGCCGGGTCGGCCGCAAGGAAAGTATGGAAAGAACGCCCGCTGCCCATCGCCGTCTTCGCACATGGCAGCACCGCGCGTGCCCATGCCATCAGCGCGCTGCAGCGGGAAAATATCAAGTACCGGATGTCCTACGAAAGCCCGAGTCTGCTGGGCCTTGTCAGCATGGTAGAAGCGGGGCTCGCGATAGCGCCCCTCGCAAGATGCAGCGTGCCGGGGCACCTTGTCCAGCTATCCCAGAACGAAGGGTTGCCGCCCCTGGACGAACTCGAGGTCGTGCTTGCCCGCAGCGCACAGTCCGGCCGACCGCCGTGTGATTTTCTCGCCGAGCAGATTCTGGCTGAAATGAGGGGCTAGATCGGTCGTTCAATGGCCGGATATCGACACGATCCGCCCGAATGCCCGACGCCCTGACTGGCGCCCGTGACGATCGCTACTTTCGTGGACATCTCATGTCTCCCGGTCTGGGTAAGCCAATGTTGCTTCAGTGAACGACTACCATCTTTCCGCCGGCTTCATTGGCTTCCATCACCCGATGCGCCTCATGGATCTGATCAAAGCCGAACACCCGGGACGGAGTCACCTTGAGACGGCCAGCCGCCACGTCTTCTGCGATTTTCTGAAGCGGTACGTCGGACAGCGGAAAACCCGGGGTGCCGAACACGAAACTACCGAAAAAGGTCAGATACACGCCGCTCGCCATTTGCAGGAGTGGGTTGAAGTCCGCGATCGGAGCCAGGCCGCCCAACCAGCCCGCAAGACAGGCACGGCCACCCCGTCGCAGCATCGCCAGCGAATCGAGAATGGTGCTGTTGCCGACGAGGTCGAGTACCGCGTCAACCTGCTTTGCCTCGGCAATTCGCTGCGAAAGGTCCRGTCCCTCGAGCTCGACACGTGCCACGCCCAGGCCCTCCAGCATCTCGAAGCGCTCGCGATTGCGTGTTGTTGCGATGACCCGCGCACCGGCATTGACCGCCAGTTTCACCGCCGCCTGTCCAAACGATGATGTCGCACCGCGGATGACCAACGTCTGTCCCTCCGTGATCTCGAGATTGCGAAACAGGCAGGTCCATGCGGTCGCATAGGTTTCGGGGATGGCCGCCAGTTCGGCCCACGACAGGTCTGACTCAATCAATGCGACGTTGGACACCGGTGCGCGCGTGTATTCCGCATAGCTCCCGTTGATGGTTCGACCTAGACCTCCCATCAACGCGGCAACCTTCGCCCCAACCGGGAACTCGCCGCCAGGGCACGACTTCACCACCCCGACGCATTCGATGCCGCTTACCTTTGCGGCTTCGGCCCATTCGCCACGCCGCATATGCATCTCTGCGTGGTTGATGCCAAATGCCTTGATTTCGATTACCACGTGGCCCGCCAGCGGTTCGGGTTCAGGCAACTCTGTGTAGACAAGGCCATCCAGACCGCCGAATTTCTCGATCACGATTGCACGCATATTGCTGCTCCTTTGGTTGAACAATCAATTTGATTGGCGTGTCTGGTCGCTACATATCGACCACACACACCCACACTTCAGGTAACAAGAAAATCACGCATGGCCGCGGCGATTTCTGTCGCATGCGTCTCGAGCGCGAAGTGGCCCGTATCGAGAAAGCGCACCACCGCGCCAGGGATGTCACGCTTGAATGCCGTAGCGCCAGCAGGCAGGAAGAATGGATCATTTTTCCCCCAGACGGCGAGGAACGGAGGCTTGTGCGTTCTGAAATACTGCTGAAACGCGGGATACAACGCGACATTGCTTTGGTAGTCGCCAAACAGGTCCAGTTGAATCTCGTCCGCGCCGGCACGGCCCAAGTAAAAGTTATCCAGCGAATACCCGTCCGGCGATACCGAAGCCGTGTCAGATACCCCGTGTGTGTACTGCCAGCGTGTCGTTTCCGGAGTCAACAGGGCCCGCAGTGCCTCACGGTTTCCCTGCGAAGGATCTCGCCAATAAGCCCGGATAGGATTCCAGCCTTCGCTGAGTCCTTCTTCGTAAGCATTGCCGTTCTGGGAAATGATCGCGGTGATCCGCTCCGGATGGTTCAGCGCAAGCCGAAAGCCCGTCGGCGCGCCGTAGTCGAATACGTAGACGGCAAAGCGATCGAACCCGATCACTTCGGTAAAGCGGCTGATCACGTCGGCGATGTTGTCGAACGTGTAGGCGAAGGTGTCATGGGCCGGCATATCCGAACGACCAAACCCAGGTAGATCCGGCGCAACCAGATGGAAGCGGTCGGACAGTTGAGGAATCAAATCCCGAAACATGTGGCTCGAGCTTGGAAAGCCGTGGAGGAGCAGTACTTTCTGGGCACCGGCACGACCGGCTTCTCGATAAAACACATTGAAGCCGTCGACGTCGGCGTGGCGATAGGCAATAGCGGACATGAGGTTCTCTCTCGTGAGTTGATGACGTGACCGGTGGTTAACACGCGTTGGAAACAGCAACCAACATGCGAAGTGACCGCCGCTTTCCAGGCTGGGCGTCGCCGACAAGCACAACCGGTTGTTCGATTCGTTGCAGCGCTCTGTCCAGTACGGCGATGTCTTCGCCGGACGACATCACCGGCACGGATGCCGCCCTTGCATTGACGCCTCGCTCCGCCAGACCGCTAATCACCTTCCTGCAACTCGCTCCGTCCGCCCAGGCGCCATCCCCTAGCGCCGCTTTCACGTCTCCACGAGGCATTTCTCGCTCCTTTCAATCTTCCAGCCGTTTGCAATGCACACGCTCCGAACCCGAGTAACCGTTCTGCTGTGTTCATGTAGGTTAGTTTCTTGTTGTGTAACTTGTCAAGACGATTTTAAGGGGTTACCATGGCCTCCATCAACACTGCACATCAGGTCACTTGAGATGGACTACCGACGACTTCCCGCAATATTCGTGGCCGATGCGCAGGGCCTCGATTTCCTGAACTCGGTTGCCACGCCGACGAGTGAGCAAGTCGACTGGATCGGTGATGGGGAAGGCCTTCTTGCGTGGCTAGAACAGGCAGGTTTGGTGCCTCGCAGCACGCTCGACGCGCTACGGTCGGAGTCGATGCCCGGCGAACTCGATGGCGTCGCGGCACAGGCGCGAAGTCTGCGGGAATGGTTCAGGGGATTTGTCCAGCGTACGAAGGGACGACCGCTGGTCGCCGAGGATTTGCGTGAACTCGAACCTCTAAACCGCCTGCTTGAGCGGGACGAAGRGTATGCCGAGATCGTCGCCAACGCGCCAGGTGCGCCAACGGCCTTCGGACTACGTGCGACTCGACGGTGGCGCTCGCCGGAGTCGTTGCTGATGCCGATCGCCGAGATACTCGCGAAACTCGTGTGTGAAGAAGACTTCTTGCATGTGAAAGCGTGCGAGGGTCCTCAGTGCACGCTGATGTTTGCCGATCACACGCGGGGCCATGGCCGCAGAT
>NZ_JBFTND010000120.1:0-22184 GCF_056397305.1 Cupriavidus sp. 05N40 | reverse complement strand
GTCCCAAAGAATCGGGCGATTCTACCGGCGTAAAAAAGCCCGCGCTGGGCACGGGCTTGCAGGCGGCTGGCAAGGGTGCGGGCCGAGGCCCGCCTCCCTCGTGCGCATGCCTAGAGTTTGCGCGCGAAGCTGAACTGCGAAAACGCCTGCTCGGCCACGTTGAACCATGCGGCCTCGTTGTTGCGGAACACGCGCCAGTCGTCGTAGATCTTCTTGAACGACGGGTTCTTGGCGGTCTCTTCGGCGTAGGCTTCCTGGGTAGCCTTGAAGCAGGCTTCCATGATTTCCTTGGAGAACGGGCGCAGCTTGACGCCGTTTTCCAGCAGGCGGGCCAGGGCTTGCGGATTGACCGCGTCGTACTTGGCCATCATGGTGGTGTGGGCCTCGATGGTGGCCGTTTCCAGCGCGCGCTTGTACAGCGACGGCAGCTTCTCGTATTCGGTGGCCGAGGCGTAGAACGACAGCTGCGCGCTGCCTTCCCACCAGCCCGGGTAGTAGTAGTACGGGGCCACCTTGTAGAAGCCGAGCTTCTCGTCGTCATAGGGGCCAACCCACTCGGCCGCGTCGATGGTGCCCTTTTCCAGCGCCGGGTAGATATCGCCGCCGGCGATCTGCTGCGGCACCACGCCCAGGCGCGACAGCACCACGCCGGCAAAACCGGCGATGCGGTACTTCAGGCCCTGCAGGTCCGCCACGGTCTTGATTTCCTTGCGGAACCAGCCGCCCATCTGGGCATTGGTGTTGCCGCCCAGGAAGTTGATGACGTTGTATTCCTTGAAGAACTCGCGCATCAGCTTCATGCCGTTGCCCTGCAGCATCCAGGCGTTCTGCTGGCGTGCGGTCAGGCCGAACGGGATGGTGGTGTCGAAGCACAGCGTCGGGTTCTTGCCGAAGTAGTAGTAGCCGGCCGTGTGGCCGATCTGCACCGTGTTGTTCTGCACGGCATCCAGCACCTGCAGGCCCGGCACGATCTCGCCCGCGGCGAAGACCTTGATGTTGAACTTGCCGTCGGTCAGTTCCTTGACCCGGGCGGACAGCAATTCAGCACCGCTAAAGATGGTGTCGAGTGATTTCGGGAAGCTCGAAGCCAGGCGCCATTCCACGGCCGGATTGCTGCCCACCACGGCCGGTGCACCGGCAACGGCGGCGGCCGGCGCCGCGGGTTTTTCTTCCTTGCCGCAAGCGGCCAGCGCGCCGGTGGCCGCCACGGCCGATGCCTTCAACAGAAAGGAACGACGTTCCATTACTTCTCCTCTTTATCGATTTTGTAGTGCGGCAGCAGGACCGGGACAGCCCGCGTCTTGCGCGAACCTCCGCCCCCGTACCGAGACGCGCATGGAGCCGGGATACGGCTGCGGCGCAACAATGAGCCTGTTACGGAGACTTGCCATGGCAATGACGTATGCTGGCATGCCTTCGTAACAGGCTCGAGAGGCCGGCCCGTACCCGTCGGGCTAGCCCGCTGATTATAGCGGTGGCCCTTTCGCCACGGGGGGCCGGGAAAGTCCGGGTTTTCGCTAGGAGCGAGCCGCGGGAGAACACGACATGCGGAGTGGTGGACAGCATTTGCCATGCTGCGGCCGCACATGATGTCCCAGGTGCTTTCCGGTAGCCCTGACCCCGTTTTTCGTATGGTGAGAAGGCCGCTTCGCCGCGGATTTTGTAACCCCGCTTGCTGTCCAATTGCTCGACTGTTAAAAAATCACGCCTTGCCCGTATCGCCTATGTTGTTCGCCTCGCCTGTCCCCCGCTTCCCGCCGGATCGTCTCCCGCGCTGCCTCGTGCTGGCCATCCTGGCCACCTGGGGTTTGAATGCGTGCGCGCAGACGCCTGCCGGCGCGGATGTGACGCCGCCGGCGGTGCAGGCGACGCCGCACGGCGTTGCGAAGCAGTCGCTGGCAATGATTCCAGCGGCGGCGGAAAGTGATCCGCTGGCAGCACTGATCGCGGGCGCGCAAGACCCGGCGCCTGCCGCCGCACCTGCTGCACCGGCCGCACCGGCCGCACCGGCCACACCGGCCACACCGGCCACACCGGCCACATCCGCCCCACCTCCCGGCGCGGAGCCTCAAACAGCAGCCGGCGCTGCCGCATCCGGGGCAGTGGCCCCGCCGCCGCCCGCGCCCGCCAGCTGGGTCAATGCCGGCTTGTCTGACGATGGCACCGAACTCGCCGGGCCGCCCGATCCCGAATTCCCGCTGCAGCCCTACATAGCCCCGCCGCCGCCGGTGGTGCTGTTCCCCAAGCGCCTTGGCCAGTTCGTGGCGGAAACACCACCCAGGCTGCCGGACGGCGACGCCCCCGAAGCGCCCGCCGCGGAAGGTTTCTCCCTGGCCTCCCGATTGCCGGCCGACGATCCCGCCGGCGACCAGGTCTGGCGCCTGGGCTACAGCGGCCGCGCCGCCTACGATGACCGCACGACCACCACGYGCGCCTGCGCGGGCGGCGGCACGCCGTCCGCCGGCATCGGCGGGCTGGCCTGCCGCAGCACCGGCGAGGTCAAGGTGAAGGAATCGCTGTTCTCGCTCGATGGCGGCGCGCAGGTGCAGCTGGTGGCGCAGGCCAAGGGCACGGATGCCACCTCGGTCAATGGCCGCCCCGCCGCGGTCGACCCGTATGCGCTGCTGCCGCAGTTCTACACGGCGGTCAGCGGCCTTTCCGTGCTCGACGGCGCCACCATGTGGGCCGGCCGGCGCGAGGATTCGTCCTTCCTGATGTCGTCGGGGCTGCTGCCGCCCACTTCGCCGGCCATGCGTTTCGGCGTGGATAACGCGYGCTTCGGCGATATCGCGCTGAACTACCAGTACACCTCGCGCAACGATCTCAATGGTGCCAACCTGCCGAGCTACCATTCGCTGCGCACCGCGCCCATCAACACCAACGAGAAAGGTTCGGTGCAGCTGGGCTATACGCGCGTGGAAGCCGAGCCGCTGATAGCGCAGACCGGCAGCGCATGGTGGGTTTCCGCCATGCATGAACAGAAAGGCGTGCTGGCAGGCACCAACCGCTTCGGCATGCAGTTCGGCGAAGGCAGCCGCAACGCCCTCACCGGCTATACCGGCATGGGGCCGTCGCTGTCGCGCGTGCGCGTGGCGGAATCGATGGAGTGGAAGCGGGCTTCGGGCCTGGGACTGGCCGGCTCGGTGGAATCCAGCATGCAGTTCGACCGCTCGCCGGTGGGCACCCTGCAATGGACTGCCACGCGCGTGCGTCCGGCCTACATCGCCAGCGACCAGTTCAAGCTCACCTTCGAGGTCGCGCACGACCAGATCACCTCTGGCTTCGGCACCAGCGGCCAGCGCACCGCGCTGACGGTGGCGCCGACCTTCACGCTCGGCAAGGCTGCCGGTAACGCCAACCTGCGCGCGTTCTACACCTACAGCCGCGCCAGCGATGTCGACGGCATCGCCTTCACCGCGCCCTCGGACACCTGGGCGACGCAGAACTCCGGCTCGGTCTTCGGCGTACAGCTCAATCGGCGCTGGTAGGCGCCGCCCCGGCGCGCCACCTGGCACCGCGCCCTGCCCCCGGCAGGCTGCGGCGGGGCACGCCCAGCAGCCATTGGAACACCAGCGTGGCCCCCAGCCCGCCGGCCAGTTGCGCCAGCACGAAACCGGGTACATCGATGGCGCGGATACCGGTGAAGGTCGCCGTCAGCGCGCACCCGATGGTCAGTGCCGGATTGGCGAACGAGGTCGATGCCGTGAACCAGTATCCCGCCGTGATGTACGCTGCCACCGCGAACGGCACCACGCCAGGCCGGCTGCGCGCGGTGCCCATCGCCACGCCGATCAGGCCGAAGGTGGCAACGCATTCGCTCCACCACATCGATGCGCCGCTACGGCTTTGCGCCGACCAGGCCAGCATGGGCTCGCCGAACATCGCATGCGCACACATCACGCCGCCAACGGCACCGCCCACCTGCACCAGCGCATAGCGCCATGCATCGCGCGCGGCCAGTTCCCCGCGCAGCATCGCCGACAGGCTCACCACCGGGTTGAAATGCCCGCCCGACACCGGCCCCAGCGCAAGCAGCAGCGCGATCAGCCCGCCACCCGTGGCCAGCGCATTGGCCAGCAGCGCCAACGCGACATTGCCGCTCGCCAGCTGCTGCGCGCGAATGCCCGAGCCCACCACCACCGCTACCAGCAGGGCCGTACCCAATGCCTCCGCCACCAGGCGCCTGGCGAGCGGGACCGCAGGCGTGGGTACGCGCGGACTGCCGTCTTGCGGGCCAAGGGAGCGGACCGGGGCCGCGGTCACATCGTGGGAAGCGTGCATCGGGTTTGCAAAGGAGGGGCGCGGAGGAATCCAGCGCGAATGGCAGAGGGCGCAGTGTTCCGTTTTTCCGCCTGGAGCGTCAATGCATGTCCGGCATCTTATGAATGAACCGGAGGTATCGAATGTAGGAAGGGGTCGGTTTTCCGCAGGTATCGGGAATGCCCGATCTACTCCATGCGACGACGAATTTCGGCGCGCAGGATCAAATTCAAAAGGCGGATTTCAAGGGGAATTGACGCAATGCCGATAATCGCTGACGCGGCGGCACTCGAGCAGGAATTCGCGGCGGAATTCGTGCATGAACATTAGGCGGTGAGGGGCAACAATGCAAGCGCGCATGCGCCGCGCCACAGGATGGCGAGGCGTGCCTGAAGGGGCGTCGGGGACAAGGTGCGATGCAAGCTCGAAGGCGCTGTGCAGGCGCGCGTGATGCCCTCCTGCTCGACAGTGCAATACGTCGTGTTACGTCGCAATACAGTGCAATGCGGTGCAATACGCCGCCTTCGTCGCGACACGCTACGCTACGCCGCGACACGTCGATACGCAATCGTGCGCGCAGGCGCGCTGCGGGAAACGGAAGCCCATATGCAATTGCAAGCGCATGGGCGATATGCGCGGCGAATGCCCTGGGAAGGCACGGGCCATATGCTGGCCCCAATGAAAAAAGCCCAAGACCTTTTCAGATCTTGGGCTTTCTCATTAATGCTGGTGGCCTGGGACGGAATCGAACCGCCGACACAAGGATTTTCAATCCTCTGCTCTACCGACTGAGCTACCGGGCCAAAGAAGCGAAATAATAGCAGTGCTTTTTTGCCCGGTCAAGCACTGCCCGAAAAATAACTTACTGTTCCGCCGGCTCCGGCTTGTTGCGACCCAGTTCCACGCCGAGTTGCTTGAGCTTGCGGTACAGGTGGGTGCGTTCAAGGCCGGTTTTCTCGGCGACGCGGGTCATGCTGCCGTGTTCGCGCACCAGGTGGTACTCGAAATAGGCACGCTCGAACAGGTCGCGTGCTTCGCGCAGGGGCATGTCGAAGGAGAAATGCATCTCGGCTTCGGGCAAGCGTTGCGGGCTGCCGTTGACTGCCTCGGCAGCGGCCTCCGTGGCCACCAATGGTGCGGCTTCGCCGTTACTGGCGGTGGGCAGTGCGGTGCCGGCGCCAGCGCTTGCGCGCGGACGTTCGACGCCGCGTGCGAGCCCCTGCTCGACGGCGGACAGCAGCTTCTGCAGTGCGATCGGCTTCTCGAGGAAGTTGAGCGCACCGATCTTGGTCGCCTCCACCGCGGTATCGATGGTGGCATGGCCCGACATCATGATGACAGGCATGGAAAGCAGGCCCTGCGCCGACCACTCCTTGAGCAGCGTGACGCCGTCGGTATCGGGCATCCAGATGTCAAGCAGCACCAGGTCAGGCGTATTGCCGGCACGGTACTCACGCGCTTTCTGCGCGTTTTCTGCCACTTCGACCACATGGCCTTCGTCGCTGAGGATCTCCGAGAGCAACTCCCGGATACCCATTTCGTCGTCGACTACGAGGATGGTTGCCATACTTCCCCTCTTGACCCCACCGCGGCTCACCGGGTTCGGGGCCGCTACATTGTGACTATGCCAGTTTAACGAACAGGATGGAGATCTGCGCCCCGATGAGTTCGGTGCCCTCCATGCGATTGCGCAGTTCGATGCGGGCGCCGTGTTCGTCAATGATCTTCTTCACCATCGCGAGCCCCAGGCCGGTACCCTTGGCCTTGGTGGTCACGTAGGGTTCGAACGCGCGGCTGAGGATGCGCGGGGCGAAACCGGGACCGTTATCCGCAATGGTGAGCTTGACGGCCTGCCGGTCTTCGCCGGCAGAATCTTTGTATTCTACAGTCTCGGTGTGCAGAGCGATACGGGGCGCCGGACGGGCCGCCGCAACGTTGTCCGCCACCGCGTCCTGCGCATTCTGCAGCAGATTGTGAATCACCTGGCGCAACTGGGTCGGATCGCCCTTGATCTCGGGCAGGCCGGCCGCCAGCGCCGGATGAATCACGGCATGCTCGTGCACGCCGGCGTCGTCGATGCCGTACAGGTGCAGCACCTCGGCAACCAGGGCATTGATCTGCAGTGACTGCAACATCGCCGGCGGCGTGCGCGCGTAGTCGCGGAAGTCGTCGACCATGCGCTTCATGGCCGCCACCTGGTTGACGATGGTGGTGGCGCCACGCTTGAGCACGTCGGCATCGGGCCCCTCGAGCTTGGGCGAGAGCTTCATCTGCAGGCGCTCGGCCGAGAGCTGGATCGGSGTCAGCGGGTTCTTGATYTCRTGCGCSAGSCGSCGCGCCACTTCGCCCCAYGCCACCGARCGYTGRGCSGMRATCACATCGGARATRTCGTCGAACACCACCACGTAGCCCGGCTCGTCGCGCTCGCCGACACTGCCACCCGGCAGCCGTGCTCCGCGCACCAGCAGCGTCAGCGCCTGTTCTTCGTCGCTCTGCGGCAGCTCGATCTGCTTTTGCCAGTGCTGCGAGCCGCCCAGCATCTCGCTGGTGCTCTGCTCGGAAAACGCTTGCCGCACGATGTCGCCGAACGCGCCGAGCACCGGGATGCCTTCGATGGGCTGGCCCAGCGCGCCGGCAAAGGGCTGGCGGAAGATGCGCTCGGCGCCGGGGTTGGCCGTGATCAGCACGAAGCGGCGGTCGAATACGAACACGCCGGCGGTCAGGTTCTGCAGCACGCTCTCCAGGTAGGCGGTGGATTTCTCCAGCGCGCTGCGGTTCTGTTCCACCGCGATGCGCGCCTCCGACAACTGGCGCGTCATCATGTTGAACTGCTGCGTGAGCATGCCGAGCTCGTCGCGGCTCTTGAGCTCGCGCTTGGGCGAGAGGTCGCCCTCGGCGACTTCCTTGGTCCCTTGCAGCAGCATCAGCAACGGCCGCGCCAGCTGGCCACCGAGCAGCAGCGCCAGCATCACGGCGATGAACACCGCGAGGAACAGCGTGAGCGTCAGCGTGCCGATATACATCTTGCGCAGGCCGGTGCGCCCGAGCGCCTTCTCCTGGTACTCCTGGTAGGCGCGCTGGACCTCGTCGGCATTGCGCGCCAGCGCCGTCGGCACGGGATGCACGACTTGCAGGTAGCGCTCTTCGCGCACGGTCTCGCCCATCAGGCCGAAGCCCGATGACGCGGCATCCTCGGGCCGGCGCTCCACCGACAGGCCGGAGCCGGCCCAGCGGCTGGCCAGGTTCAGCGGCGCCTTGGCGCCCGRCTGGCTGGCGGTGCCGGCGGGGCTCGCCGCGCTGGCCTGCGCCGTGGGCGCGGGGCCCAGCGGCACGATCACGCGCAGGCGGTAGAGGTGGCTGGCATCGGTGCGTTCGGGCGGGTGATGGCCATCGACGGCCGGGTCGGTGCCGCCTTCCACCGCGGCGTAGCCGCCGGCCAGGCGGGCCTGCTCTGCCAGCACGCCCGAGGGCAGGTCCGGCACCAGCGATGCATAGCTGCTCGAGGCCGTGGCGATCACGCGTCCGCTGCCGGTGAAGATCGCGGCTTCCTGCACGCCGTATTGCTCGCGCAACCGGTTGAGCTGCAGCGAGGTGGCCACGTTGGACGAACTGGTGAGCTGGTCGGCCATCAGCCGGGCCTTGCCCTGCAGGTCGGACAGCGCGCTGTCGATGGTGGAGCGGCCCAGGTTGAGGCCGGCCTCGAGCGCAGTCTCCACGCGCACGTCGAACCATGACTCGATGCTGCGCGAGACGAACTGCAGCGATACCAGGTAGATCAGCACGCCCGGCAGCACGCCCACCACGCCGAAGAACACGGCGAGCTTGGTCATCAGGCGCGTGCCGAACTTGCCGCGGCGATAGCGCAGCCACAAGGTCAGCGCCAGCGCACCGATGATCAGCACCAGCAGCACGCCGATCACCAGGTTGATCTTGAACAGCAGCGTGAAGTAGCGGTCGAAGAATTCCGTGTTGGCCGAGGCGCCGGCCAGCAGCGCCACCAGCACCAGCGCCAGGAAGACGATGATGCCCGCCACCACGCGATAGAGCACGCGCCGGAAGCGGCTGTCCCACAGGCTGTTGCTGGCGATCATGGCTGGCCCGGGGCCGGCTGCACCAGGGCGGTGGGCGACAGCGCCGTGGACACGGTCTGCGCGAACGGCACCGCGCGCGTTTCGCCGGCCACGGGCGCCGGAGCGGCCGATGCAGGGGCCGGCGCAGGTGGCGGCACTGGCACCACCGGCGGCGCGGGCGGCGGCGCCGGATACTCGGTAGGTACGGTGAAGCTGAAGCGGCGCCATTCCGAGGCGAGATTCCATTCGCGCGTGTTCACGGCGTTGATCTGGAATGGCTTGGGCAGCTGGGTCAGGTCCAGTCGCATGCGCGCCTCGGCCTGGTAGGTTTCGCCGGCCTTGACCATGCCGCGGTCGAATACGCGCCAGCCGCGCACGCGCTGGATGAACTGCAGCGCGCCCTTCAGGCGCGTGAACGGCAGTTGCAGCCCGCCGGTGGAGACGCGGTACTGGCGTGTGAGCGGATGGTAGGACAGCCGCACGCTGCGGCTGGCATTGACCGGCTTCTCGTCGAACCAGTACCAGCGCGGGCGCGTGAGCTGGAAATCGACCACGAAATAGAGCGAGATACCTTTGTTGAGCGCGTCCTCGAGYGGTGCCGGCAGGTCGAAATCGAAGCTTGCGGCGAGGTCGAAACCGCCATCCTGGTATTCGATGCGGGCCTCGTTGACTTCGATGACGTCGGCGCGCGCGCTACCCGGGAGCGCCGTCAGCGTCAGCAGCACGGTCAGCGCGACGGCTGCCGCGAACCACCACGATGCGAGCCAGGCGCGCGCGCCGCGCCTGCCGCGTGCACCATCCCGGCCACCGCCTGCCGCCACGCAACCGCACGCATTGTCGTCAGGGACGCGAAGGACGAACAAGCGCAGCGGGTTCGGCATTGGAATCGGTCGGGAGCGGTCAGGGTCGTTTCTGGAAGCGCGCGTAGAAGAAGCCGTCGTGATCGGAGGGCAGGCCTTCCTGGCTGGCACTCCCGCCGCCGGCCGCCTGGCCTCCATGGTCTCTACTGCCGGGCAGCATCTGGCCGGGCGCTTGCAATCGTATCGCATCTGGTAGCTGTGCACCAAACCAGCGCGCCTGCTCTTCCCCCTCCGTTGGGAAAATAGAACAGGTGACGTAGACCAGGATGCCGCCCGGCTTGAGCAGGTTCCACAGCTGGGAGACGATGCGCCGCTGCTCGGTCACCAGGCGCGCGATATCCACCTCGCGGCGCAGCCAGCGGATGTCCGGGTGGCGGCGCACGATGCCGGAGGCCGAGCATGGCACGTCGGCCAGGATGCGGTCGTAGGGCTGGCCATCCCACCAGTCCTGCGGGCGGCTCGCATCGCCCACCACCACCTTGGCCTGCTGGCCCAGGCGGGCCAGGTTCTCGTCGATGCGCGCGGCGCGCAGGGCATCGCTCTCGAGCGCGGTGACATCCACGCGGGCCAGCTCCAGGATGTGTCCGGTCTTGCCGCCGGGCGCGGCACAGGCATCGAGCACGCGCTGGCCGTCGGCCAGCTGGAGCAGCGGCGCGGCCAGCTGCGCGCCGGCGTCCTGCACCGAGACGTCGCCCTGGGCAAACCCGGGAATCTGCGACACCGGGAAGGCGCGCACCAGGCGTACCGCCTGCGTGCCGATGGCCGTGGCCGCCATGCCGGCATTGGCCACATGCGTGAGGTACTCAGGCACCGAGACGCGCGCGGTGTTGACGCGCAGGGTCATGGGCGGGCGCACATTGGCGCTTTCGGCAAGCGCCGTCCACTGCTCGGGATACGCCTCGCGCAGCATCTTCAGCCACCACGCAGGCAGGTTCCAGCGCGCCTCGTCGTCGCGGCGCACTTCGTCGAGCAGCGCGCGGCGCTCGCGCAGGAAACGGCGCAGCACGGCATTGACCAGCCCGCGCGCGTGCGCGGTCTTCGGTTCGGAGGCGGCCGCGCTGACGGCCTGGTCCACCACCGTGAACTCGGTGTAGCCGCCCTCGCCCTGCTCGTCTTCGACCAGCAGCGCCAGCGCCACCGCCAGCAACGAGTCCACCTGCGCGCCGGGCGGGCGCGTCACCAGCTTGGTGACCAGTGCGCGCGCCGTGCCGAACTGGCGCATGGTGCGGTAGGCCAGGTCCTGCAGCGCGCCGCGCGTGGCGGCATCGCGCACGCGGTCGAGGCGGAACTGCGCGGCGGCATTGTCGATGGCCAGCGGCAGCGCACTGCCTTCGTTGACGCCGCGTACGGCAGTCGCGGCAGCGAGCATCTGGAAGGCGAGGGATTCGTGTGGCAGGCGCATGACAGTGGGCAGCGAAGCGGTGAGGCAGTGATACGGAATGGCAAGGGACCCGGCCGCAAGCACTGGCGGCAAGACCCGACAGGCCGGACAGGCCCGGAACGGCCGGAAACGAACTGCCCGCCGTTTCCAGGGGAAGCACGGCGGGCAGTTTACCCTGTATGCGCCCCGGGCCGGCGTTTTTGCCGGCCTTCGGGGCGGCTCGGCGCGGGATCAGGCTCCGATCGGGCGCTGATCGGGCGCCATCACACCGGATAGGTGCCGGTTTGCGCCATCTGCATCAGGCGGGCGATCCGTTCCTCGGTGGCCGGGTGGGTCGAGAACAGGTTGGCGATGCCGCCACCGGAGAGCGGGTTCATGATCATCATCTGCGCGGTGGCGGGGTGTTGCTCCGCGGTCTGGAACGGAATGCCCTGGGCGTAGCGGTGGATCTTGTCCAGCGCCATCGCCAGCGCCTGCGGGTCGCCGCTGATGGTGGCGCCACCCCGGTCGGCCTCGAATTCGCGCGCGCGCGAGATGGCCATCTGGATCAGCGAGGCCGCCAGCGGCGCCAGGATCGCCACCGCGATGCTGGCGATGGGATTGCTACGGTTGCCGTTCTCGTCGCGCCCGCCGAAGAACATGGCGAAGTTCGCCAGCGCGGCGATGGCGCCGGCCATGGTGGCGGCAATGGTCGAAATCAGGATGTCGCGATGCTGCACATGGGCCAGCTCGTGCGCCATCACGCCGCGCAGCTCGCGCTCGGACAGCACGCGCAGGATGCCGGTGGTGGCCGCCACCGCGGCGTTCTCGGGGTTGCGGCCGGTGGCAAAGGCATTGGGCGCGTCCTCGTTGATCAGGTACACGCGCGGCATCGGCAATTGGGCGCGCTGCGCCAGCTCCTGCACCATGCCGTAGAACTGCGGTGCCGTGCTGGCATCGACCTCCTGCGCGTTATACATGCGCAGGACCATCTTGTCCGAGAACCAGTACGAGAAGAAATTCATGCCCAGCGCCATCACCAGCGCGAACATCATGCCGCTGCGGCCCCCGATCATGCCGCCGATGACGATGAACAGGGCCGTGATGGCCGCCATCAACATGAAGGTCTTGACCCAGTTGAACATTGCCTTGATCTCCGAAGAAGTCATTGCCGGCCGTGGTGCGCACGACCGGGCCGGCCAGTTCGCGCAAGCGCGGCGCGGTGATGTTTAGATGGGCGCCACAGGCGGAAATTCAACGGGTCGCTGCCTGAAAAACAGGCAGTGGCCCGGCCCTGGCTAGCGCTGCACCAGGGCCAGCCGGGCACCCAGGGCGATGAACGCCGCGCCGACAAAGCGATCCAGCCAGCACTTCAGGCGCGGCGCCTGCCCGACCTTGCGCGTCAGCGTGCCGGCCATCCAGGCCACCAGCCCGTTCCACAGCGTCGACATCAGCACCATCACCCCGCCCAGTGCCAGGAAGGCCGCGGCCTGGTGTCCCGCCTGCGGATCGACGAACTGCGGGAAGAAGGACACGAAGAACAGGATCACCTTCGGATTCAGCACATTGGTGAGGAAACCCTGCATGAACAGCGAGCGCAAGCCGCGCGAGCCCGGCGGCACGGTGGCGGCCGCCTCGGCGCGGCCTGGCGCCTGCCGTTGCCAGATCAGGCGCAGGCCCAGCCACACCAGGTAGGCGGCGCCGGCGAACTTGATGACGGTAAAGGCCGTGGCCGAGGCCGCCAGCAGCGCGGTCAGGCCAAAGGCGATGGCCACCGAGTGCACGCAGCAGCCGGCGCTGACGCCAAGTGCCGAAACCACGCCGGCCGCCCTGCCTTGCGCGACGCTGCGGCCGACGATATACGCCGTATCCGGGCCCGGCGTCACATTGAGCAGGAATACGGCGCCGACGAACAAGGGGAAGTCAGTAATGCCTAGCATCGGGGGCTCCTGGCGGCGAAAGCGGGTCGGGGTGCCTGGCGGACTATGCCGCGCCTTCGGGCAAGGCGCAGCGCGTGCCCGGCGGCAGCGGCATGCCTTGCAGGAACTGCTGCGCCGGCAGGCGGCGCCCGCCCGGCTTCTGCAGCTCGGTCACGCGCAGCGCGCCGTCGCCGCAGGCGATCACCACGCCGCCGGCGTCGGCCGCCAGCACCGTGCCCGGCGCCTCGCCCGCGCCCGCCGCGGGCAGCGCATCGGCCTGCCAGCACTTGATGACGGTCTGGCCGACCTGCAGCGTGGCGCCCGGGAACGGGTTGAAGGCGCGCACCTGCGCGGCCAGCGCCGTGGCGGGGCGGCGCAGGTCCAGCGGGGCTTCGTCCTTGCCGATCTTCTCGGCGTAGGTGACGCCCTCGGCGGGCTGCGGCGTGGCCGGCAGGCGCTCGCCGGCGGCCAGGCGGCGCAGCGCCTCCACCACCATGCGGCCGCCCAGCGCGGCCAGGGTGTCGTGCAGCGCGGCGGTGGTGTCGTGCGCAGAGATGGGCACGGCCTCCAGCGTCAGCATGTCGCCGGTGTCCAGGCCTTCGTCCATCTGCATGAGCGTGATGCCGGTCTGCGTGTCGCCGGCCTCGATGGCGCGGTGGATCGGCGCGGCGCCGCGCCAGCGCGGCAGCAGCGAGCCATGGATATTGAGGCAGCCCAGGCGCGGCAGCGCCAGCACCTCGGCCGGCAGGATCAGGCCGTAGGCGGCCACCACCATCACGTCCGGCGCGATCTGCGCCAGCGCATCGACGGCGGCGCCGGCTTCCTCGGGATACTTGCCGTGGCGACGCAGGGAACGCGGCTGCAGCACCGGCGCCAGGCCATGCTCCAGCGCGTACTGCTTGACCGGGCTGGCCTGCAACTGCAGGCCGCGCCCGGCGGGGCGGTCCGGCTGGCTGAGCACCGCCACCACCGGAAAGCCGGCCTCGTGGATGGCGGCCAGCGCCACCCGGGCGAATTCGGGCGTGCCGGCGAAGGCGACGCGCAGCGGCGCGGGCTGGCTGGCTGGTTGGGACACGTCTGACATGGAGCGCTCCGGCGTAAAGCGGCACCGGCCGCATCAGCGGCCGGCGAGGGAATCATCGGGAAGGCAATACGATAGCAGAGCGCGCCGGAGCGGCGAAGCCGCCGGCTGTTCTTGCGAGATTGCTTCGGCATTCAGGGCGAAGCGCAGCGGTTCTGGCCTGGCGCGTGGCCGCAGGCAGCACAAGCGGTACGACAAGGCCGCGCAATGGCGCCAGCACCGTTGCGCAGCCGCCCGGGCCTACATGCGGCTGCGTTCGCGCTTGTGCAGCTTGGACTTGATGCGCTGGACCTTCAGCGGCGACAGGTATTCCACGAAGACCTTGCCCTTGAGGTGGTCCATCTCGTGCTGGATGCACACGGCCAGCAGGTCGTCCGCGTCCAGCTCGAAGGTCTCGCCCTTCTCGTTCAGGGCGCGCACGCGCACGCGGTCCGGGCGTTCCACGCGGTCATAGACCTCGGGCACCGACAGGCAGCCTTCTTCCCACACCTTGCGGTTATCGCTGGCCCAGGTGATTTCCGGGTTGATGAAGACGCGCAGTTCGTCGCGGCTTTCGGAGATGTCGATCACCACCACCTGCTCGTGCACGTTCACCTGTGTCGCGGCCAGGCCGATGCCCGGCGCCTCGTACATGGTCTCGGCCATGTCATTTACCAGCTGGCGGATGCGGTCGTCCACCGCGGCAACCGGTTTTGCCACGATATGCAGGCGGGGATCGGGGTAGGTCAGGATATCGAGTTTGGCCATGATGCTGGGGCGCAACGCCCCCACTGCTCACACATGTGGCCCGCGTTGCGGCAACGGGTGTTTACATGCAGAATCGGGGCGCAAGTACAAAAATTCAAGGCGCGTCGCAGCAGGCGCGCTCTCCAGGGTCAATCCGGCTGTTCTGCCAGCCGGTTCGAGAAAATGCGCGATCTTACCAAAGAACACCAGGCGGCGCCGGGCCGCAGGACGTACGCGTTTGCCTGTTCAATGCTGTGTGCGGCTGGCATCACTGTCGCTACGGGGGCGATGGTCCAGGCTGCCGAACTGGTCGTCACCCCTGCCCAGCAGGCGCGGGCGTCGACCACGGCGCAGCAAGGCATACCCGCCGCCGACCTGGCCGCGAACGCGCCCACCCAATATGTGGTGCGCGGCGGCGATACGCTGTGGGGCATCTCCGGGCGCTTCCTGCGCCAGCCCTGGCGCTGGCCCGAACTGTGGGGCATGAACCGGCAGCAGATCCGCAACCCGCACCTCATCTATCCGGGCCAGGTCCTGTACCTGATCCAGCGTGACGGCCGGGCCTGGCTCTCGACCACGCCCGCGGCGGGCGACACGGTGCGCCTCACTCCGGCCGTGCGTTCCGAGGGCGGCCCCGACGGCGCCATTGCCAGCATCCCCGCCAAGGACATCGAGCCCTTCCTGATCCGCCCGCAGGTGGTCGACGAGGGCACGCTGCAGACGTCCGCGCGCATCATCGGCCTGCCCGAGTCGCGCGTGTACCTCGGCATGGGCGACACCGCCTACGCGCGCGGCATCTCCCCGCCCGAGGCCGTGGTCGGCAGCGACTGGCAGGCGTTCAAGCCGGTCAGGCCGATCAAGGATCCCGTCACCGGCCAAGTGCTGGCTTTCGAGGCAGAGTACCAGGGCAACGTGCGCATCTCGCGCCCGCCGGAAGGCTTCGAGGCCGTCACCACGCTCAAGGTCACCCAGGCCCAGCAGGAAATGGGCACGGGCACGCTATTGATGCCGCAACCCGCTCGCGAGGCCGTGCGCTATATCCCGCACGCACCGGATGCCCTGCTCGACGGCCGCATCGCGGCGGTCTACGGCGGCGTGCAGTTTGGCGGCGCCAAGCAGGTGGTGGTGCTCAACCTGGGCACCGCGGCCGGGCTCGAACCCGGCCATGTGGTGGCGCTGTCGCGCGCGGGCCTGGTGGTGCGCGACCGCACCGATGGCAACCGCCCGGTCCAGTTGCCCGATGAGCGCTACGGCCTGGCCTTCGTGTTCCGGGTCTTCCCTGGCGTTGCGTACGCCCTGGTCACCGACGCCTCGAATGCGATCGAGGTGGGCGACCACGTCACATCGCCGCGTTGAGCGCATGGCCAGCAGCCGGCCCGGGCGCGGCGCCGGCCGCCGTGCCTGACGCCGTGCCTGGCGCCGTGCCAGACGCCGCCGAGATCGCGGCCTGGCTGCGGCTGACCCAGGCGCCGGGTCTTGGCAAGGCCGGGGTGCGGCAGCTGCTGGCGGCCTTCGGGCTGCCGCAGCAGCTGTTCGCGCTGGACTTCGCCACCCTGTCCCGGGTCATACCCGCCAGGCAGGCCCGCGCCCTGCTGGCGGACCCCGACGCGGCCACGCTGGCGCTGATCGAGCGCACCGTGGCCTGGGCCGGCGAACCCGGCAACCATCTGCTGACTCTGGCCGATGCGGCCTACCCGCGCGCCTTGCTGGATCTGTCCGATCCGCCCCCCATGCTCTACGTGAAAGGCCGGCCCGAGGCGCTGGCCGGCCCGGCCGTGGCCATGGTGGGCGCGCGCAATGCCACCGTGCAGGGCGTGGAGGATGCGCGGCGCTTTGCCACCGTGCTGTCCCGGGCCGGGCTGACCGTGGTCTCGGGCATGGCGCTGGGCATCGATGGCGCCGCCCATGACGGCGCGCTCGCCGGCCCCGGCGGCACCGTGGCGGTGATCGGCACCGGCGCCGACCTGGTCTACCCGGCGCGCCACCGCGAGTTGGCCCACCGCATCGCAGCCGAAGGTGCGATCGTCAGCGAGTTTGCGCTTGGCGCGCCGGGACGCAGCCAGCATTTTCCCCAGCGCAACCGCATCATCGCTGCGCTGGCGCGTGGCGTGCTGGTGGTGGAGGCGGCGGCGCGCTCGGGCTCGCTGATCACGGCACGGCTTGCCGCCGAGCTCGGGCGCGAGGTCTACGCCATGCCCGGCTCGATCCACGCCCCCTTGTCCAAGGGTTGCCACCTGCTGATCCGGCAGGGAGCCAAGCTGGTCGAGACTGCGCAGGACGTGCTGGAGGAGCTCGGCATGGAAGCCGGCGGCGTGCCGCGCGTGGCGCCAGCGCAGGTGCCGCGGCTGGACGACCTGCTGGGTCAGGCGCTCACCCACGATCCGGTCACGCTGGACGCGCTGTGCGCGCGCTGCGCCCTGCCGCCCGAGCAGCTGGCGGCCACCCTGCTGGCGCTGGAGCTGGAGGGCGCGGTGGAGCGCCTGCCCGGCAACGTTTACCGGCGCATCGGGTGAGCGCGCCGAACGGTTTTCCCGCCGCCCGCTACAATCAAACGATTCCCGTGCCTGAAAAGGCTCATGTTTATTCCGCCATGACCGTTTACTTTCCGGAGCACAATGCGGGCGAGATCGCCCAGGCRCTGGCAGCGCGTCCGCAAGGCCGCCTGGTGGCCTGCCTGTGCGCCGAGTGGTGTGGCACCTGCAAGGACTACCTGGAGGCGCTGCGGCGGCTGGCGGCGCGTTTCCCGCAAGACTGCTTTGTCTGGATCGATATCGAGACCCACGCCGACCGGCTTGGCGACCTCGACATCGAGAATTTCCCGACCGTGCTGGTACAGCCTGCGGCCGGTGGCGCGCCGCAGTTCTACGGCACGTTGCTGCCGCATATCGAAGTGCTCGAACGCATGCTGGCGCGCGGCGCCGCCATGCGGCTTGCAGCCGGCACGGAGCTCCCGGAGGTGCTCGAGTGGCTGCAGGCCGGAGACAGCAACGCCTAGCCGGCGGGGCGGGCCGGATGGCACCGCCCGGGGGCAGCGACGCACGGGCCAGCTTGCACCGCCGTCGAAACCGCGCTTATTATTGGCGCCTCAAAGCCCAGGCTCGCTGTTTACATATAGTGCATAGCCTTCAGTGGCAATAATTCGCAGGCCGCCAGTGAGCGGCCAGCAAGGACCCGATCCATGTCAAAAGCCCTCATCATCGCGGAAAAGCCATCGGTTGCGGCCGATATCGCCCGTGCCCTCGGGGGCTTTACCAAGCATGACGAATACTTCGAAAGCGACGAATACGTCCTTTCGTCGGCCGTCGGCCACCTGGTTGAGATTGCCGCCCCGGACGAATACGAGGTCAAGCGGGGCAAGTGGAGCTTCGCCAACCTGCCGGTGATCCCGCCCCACTTCGACCTGCGCCCGATCGCCAAGACCGAGTCGCGCCTCAAGGTGCTGAACCGCCTCATCAAGCGCAAGGACGTCACCGGGCTGGTGAACGCCTGCGACGCGGGGCGCGAGGGCGAACTGATCTTCCGCCTGATCCAGCAGCAGGCCAAGGCCCGCCAGCCGGTGCAGCGCCTGTGGCTGCAGTCGATGACGCCGCAGGCCATCCGCGACGGTTTCGCCCGCCTGCGCGACGACGCCGACATGCTGCCGCTGGCCGATGCCGCGCGCTGCCGCTCCGAGGCCGACTGGCTGGTGGGCATCAACGGCACGCGCGCCATGACGGCCTTCAACAGCAAGGGCGGCGGCTTCTTCCTGACCACCGTGGGCCGGGTGCAGACCCCGACGCTGTCGATCGTGGTGGAGCGCGAGGAGAAGATCAAGAAGTTCGTCCCGCGCGACTACTGGGAAGTGCGCGCCGAGTTCATCGCCGCCGCGGGCCTGTATGAAGGCCGCTGGTTCGATCCCAAGTTCAAGAAGAACGAGTTCGATCCCGAGGCGCGCGAATCGCGCCTGTGGAGCGAGGCCGAGGCCAAGAGCATCGTGGTGGCCTGCCGCGACAAGACCGGCACCGTCACCGAGGAATCCAAGCCCTCCACGCAGCAGTCGCCGGCCCTGTTCGACCTGACCACGCTGCAGCGCGAGGCCAACTCCCGCTTTGGCTTCTCGGCCAAGAACACGCTCGGCCTGGCGCAGGCGCTGTACGAAAAGCACAAGGTGCTGACCTACCCGCGTACCGACGCGCGCGCGCTGCCCGAGGACTACCTGGACACGGTCAAGCAGACCATGGACATGCTGGCCGACAGCTCGCCGAACTACCTGCCGCATGCCAAGAAGGTGCTGGCCAGCGGCTGGATCAAGCCGAACAAGAAGATCTTCGACAACAGCAAGATCAGCGACCACTTCGCCATCATCCCGACGCTGCAGGCGCCGAAGAACCTGTCGGAGCCGGAGCAGAAGCTGTACGACCTGGTGGTGCGCCGCTTCCTGGCAGTGTTCTTCCCGGCGGCCGAGTTCCTGGTCACCACGCGCGTCACCGAGGTGGCGGGCCATCATTTCAAGACCGAGGGCAAGGTGCTGGTCAACCCGGGCTGGCTCGTGGTCTACGGCCGCGAGTCCCAGGGCGACGAGTCCAACCTGGTGGCGGTGGCCAAGGACGAGCGGGTCAAGGTCGACAAGGTCGATTCGGTCGGCCTGACCACCAAGCCGCCCGCCCGCTATAACGAAGCCACGCTGCTGTCCGCCATGGAAGGCGCTGGCAAGCTGGTGGACGACGACGCGCTGCGCGAGGCCATGGCCGGCAAGGGCCTGGGTACGCCAGCCACGCGCGCGGCCATCATCGAAGGCCTGCTCGCCGAGAAATACCTGGTGCGCGAAGGCCGCGAACTGATTCCCACCGCCAAGGCCTTCCAGCTGATGACGCTACTGCGCGGCCTGGGCGTGCTGGAGCTGACCCAGGCCGAGCTGACCGGCGAATGGGAGCACAAGCTGTCGCAGATCGAACGCGGCGGCCTGAAGCGCGACGAGTTCATGCGCGAGATCGCGCAGATGACGCAGCAGATCGTCAAGCGTGCCAAGGAATACGACAGCGACACCATCCCGGGCGACTACGCCACGCTGGCCACGCCGTGCCCGCAGTGCGGCAGCCAGGTCAAGGAGAACTACCGCCGCTTTGCCTGCACGGCTTGCGAGTTCTCCATCAGCAAGATCCCGGGCGGGCGCCAGTTCGAGATCGACGAGGTGGAAGAACTGCTGCTGAAGAAGGAAATCGGTCCGCTGCAAGGCTTCCGCAGCAAGATGGGCCGGCCCTTCGCCGCCATTCTGAAGCTGGGCCGCGACGACGAAGGCCATTACAAGATGGAATTCGACTTCGGCCAGAACGACGACGACAACGACGGCGAGCCGGTGGATTTCACCGGCCAGGAATCGGTCGGCGCCTGTCCCAAGTGCGCCGGCGCTGTGTACGAGCACGGCATGAAGTACGTGTGCGAGAACGCCGTGGCCAGCCCGAAGACCTGCGATTTCACCACCGGCAAGATCATCCTGCAGCAGGAGATCTCGCGCGAGCAGATCGGCAAGCTGCTGGGCGCGGGCCGCACCGACCTGCTGACCGGCTTCAAGTCCTCGCGCACCGGGCGCAACTTCAAGGCCTACCTGGCCAAGCAGCCGGACGGCAAGATCGGCTTCGAGTTCGAGGCACGCGAACCCAAGGCGGGCGCGAAGGGCGCGGCGGCGAAGACGGCTGCCGCCAAGAGCGGCGGCGACGAAGCACAGGCCGAGGAAAAGGCCGGCAAGGCGCCGGCCAAGGCCGCCACCAAGACGGCGGCCAAGGCACCGGCAAAGAAGGCGCCCGCGGCCAAGAAGGCCGCTGCCAAGGCGCCAGCTGCCAAGCGCGCCACCGGCAAGTCGCGCACCGGCGACGAAGCCACGGCCGACGCCGAGGAGTAAGTCCGCGGCGCGGGCGGTGCCAATGTGGCGCCGCCCGCGCCAACCGCACCGGGCTGGCTAGACCTGGTGCTTGCTGCGCTCCATGCCATCCGCCAGCAGAAAATCGATAAAAGCGCGCACCTTGGTCGGCAGGAACTTGCGGCTGGGGTAGACCACGCTGACGTCGCGCCGTGGCAACTGGTACTGCGGCAGGATGTGCGTCAGCCTTCCGGACTCGATATTGGGCCGCGCCAGGTAGGACGACAGCATGGCCACGCCCATGTCGGCCAGGGCCGCCTGGTGCGCCAGTTCCGCATTGCTGCACAGCAGGCTGGGCCGGATCGGCACCGTCACTTCGCCCTCGGGCCCCGACAGCGTCCACTCATGCTCCGCCGTGGGCAGGCGCATCGCAATGCAGCGGTGATGGCTGAGTTCGTGCGCGTGGCGCAGCGGCGCGTGCTGGCGCAGGTAGCCCGGCGAGGCGCACAGGATGATCTCGGCGGAAATCAGGGGACGCGCCACCAGGTGCGAGCCTAGCCCCAGGTCCGACAGCACCACGCCTACGTCGCGGCCTTCTTCCACGATATCGACAATGCGGTCGGACAACTGCACGTCGAACACCACATCCGGGTACATGGCCTGGAAACGGGCCAGCGCTTCCGGCAGCAGGTGCAGGCCGAACATCACCGGGGCCACCAGCCGCAGCGTGCCTGACAGCGACTGGCTGCGCGCCGTTACCACCGATTCGGCCTCTTCCACGTCCTCCAGGATCTGCTGGCAACGCTGCAGATAGGTCTCTCCGGCGTCCGTGAGCGACAAGCTACGGGTCGTGCGGTTGAGCAGCCGGGTGCCCAGATGGCTCTCCAGGTCGGCCACGTAGCGCGTCACCACGGCATTGGACATTTCCAGTTGCTGCGCTGCACGTGCAAAGCTGCCCAGCTCCACTACTTTGGAAAAGACGCGCATCGATTGCAGCCGGTCCATGACATAGTCTCCAGTCTTGCTCGTGAACTCTTACGGATTGTGGGCTATTTATTGCGAAAACTAGAACTAATCATTGTCCGCAACAATATTTATTCATATGAGGGAAATGCCTAATATCGAGCCATCGGATGCCGCATTGCAGCGAAGCTGCTGAAAAAAAGAGCCGGTGTCCTCGCCAGTGGAAAGGAACCATCATGAAGACCCAACGTTTTGCCCTGATCGCCGCTGCCGCCACGCTCGCCGCCACCCTGTCGGCCGCGCCCGCGTTTGCCAAGAGCGGCAAGTTCGATGTGTTCGCCGATGGCGCCCGCATCACCCAGACTTCGGTGTACAGCAACGGTGGCAAGACCGGCAAGTTCGACAGCTTCACCGATGGCGCCCGCGCCGGTAAGTTCGACCCGTTCACCGACGGTGCCAAGGTCGGCAAGTTCGACCCGTACACCGACGGCGCCAAGGGCGGCAAGTTCGACGTCTTCACCGACGGCGCCGCTGCCCTGTAAGGCAGCCTGCCCGTTGGCCGGGGCCGCCCGTGGCGGCCCCGCCCCATTCGGCTGATCTCCACAGGCCGGTGGGGAGGGAGCGCAAGCGCTCTCCCCGCATCTAACGGAGAACACGCCCGTACCGCGCCGGTACGGGCGTGTTTGTTTTTGGGCTCCACACCGGGGCTCCACCCCGGGGCTCCGCATTGAGGGTCCGCAAAACCGGTTCCGCAAACCCGGTCCCGCATCGCGCCGGCGAAGCGGCATGAACGTGATCCATGATACCCCCGGCATGGCCCGCATTCGTGCACCGCTTCCCCGTGCCTGGTCGAGCGCCCACCCGGGCCAATGAAAAACGGGCCCCTCGGGGCCCGTTTTGCTGCTGATCGTCCGATCCTGCCGATCAGTCGTCGTGGTGGTGATGCTTGTGCTTGCGCTTGTAGCCGCCACGATAGCCGCCACGATAGCCGCGGCCGCGGTCATCGTCGTAGGAATTGCTGCGCGACACATTGCCGCCCAGCGCCGCGCCCGCGCCGCCGCCCACGGCCGCGCCCAGCAGGCCGCCGGTGCGCCCGCCCATGGCATTGC
>NZ_JBFTND010000119.1:0-22253 GCF_056397305.1 Cupriavidus sp. 05N40 | reverse complement strand
CCATTCGGCCAGGCGCGCGTACTTGGACAAGCCGATCAGGTTCGAATGCTGGTTGGGCATCACGCCTACCCACAGCTTGCCGATGATCGGGCACAGGTGGTGCGAACATGCGCTGCGCACGCGCAGCGGGCCGACGATCATCAGTTCGTTGATGCGCTCCGCGTTGGGGAACTCGGTGACATTGGGCGGGCTGACATAGCGCCCCGCAAAGATCTCCTTCAGGTACATCTTGGCCACGCGGCGCGCGGTCTCGCGCGTGTTGTGGTCGCGCTCGATGTCGATCACCAGGCTGCGCAGCACGTCTTCCATGCGCGCCTGCACTTCATCGAGCAGTTCGTCGAGTTCGCCCGGCTGGACGTAGGCAGAAATATTGTCGTTGGCATGAAAACGCTCATGCGCTGCCTGCAGGCGCGACCGGATGCGGGACGACGCACTGCCCGCCGCTTCGTCGAGTTGCGCAGGGGATGCGTGGTGATCGGATTCCATATCGTGCGTTTCGTGATCGAGGAGAAAGGGTTGGCGCAAGCCCTGCCGGCATGTGGCGGCCGCCGCGCAGACTGGCTTGCGGTCCGGACAGAACGATATCCTACGCCGATCTGCGTGCCGGGGTGCGTTGCACGCAACAGAGACGGCAGCGGAGGGGGTGGCGGGGCGAAGACAGGCAGGCGCGTGTCCCCGCGCCTGCCCGCGCAGGACCGGCTACAGCGCGGCCTGCATCACGGTGGCGGGCGCGGGACCGGCCTCGCGCAGCGAAATCGCGTCCTGCAGCTCGGGCGGCATGCAGGCGCGCTCGACCTGCTCGAAGCCGAGCCGCGCGAAGTAGGCGGCCGCGGTGGTGGTCTGCAGCACCACTGACTGGGCACCGCGCGTGCGTGCCTCGGCCAGCATGGCGGCCACCAGCAGTTCGCCGAGCCCGGCCGAACGTGCGCGCTGGGCCACCGCCACGGAGCGAAGTACCGCGACGTGCCCATAGTTCTCCACGCCGGCGCAGCCAAGCAGGCCTGCGTTGTCGCGCACCACGAGGAAATTGCCGATATGACAGGCGACGCCCTCCAGCGGCAAGGCGCAAGCCCGCAGCAGATCTTCTACTTCCTCGCGGTCCTTTTCGGTTGCATTGTGCGGGCGCATCGTGCCCTCCTGTACTTCGGGCTGTTATCCCTATCTTAAGTTCAGACGGCTTCCATCGTGCCTAGGGAAACTTCTTAAGTAGATTCGCGTATCGCGTTCTCCGCACCTCTGCGTGGCGGATCGGCTGTTGCGAACTATCGCTGCCGACCCTCGATAGCGATGGCGTCGATGGCGTTGACGGTGTTGATGACGGGACGCTGGCCCGCGGGGCCGGGTGCGGTCCGGCTGGCCCGAAATCCGCTAACATTCCTTGCTGGCGGGATGTTTCGCGCGCGCCCGGCGCGCCGGTGCCTGCCACGGAACTTGTTCCGGTCCCCGGGAGCGACTTGCCATGGCGTCACCATCCCCTTCGCTGATGCGCGCGCGCAGCGCGGGCATCCTGAAGACCGACGAACTCGGCAAGCGGACGGCCCGCTCGCCCGACTACGCAGCGGAGTGCGTGGCGCTGCGCCGCCTGGCGCGCGCGCTGGTGTCGTCCGACCTGGCGCTGCTGCAATCGCTGGCCGATTCCGCGCTACAGCTTTGCGGCGCGGGCAGCGCCGGCATCTGCCTGCCGGAGCCCGGCAACGACGGCACGCCGGCATTGCGCTGGATCGCTACCGCGGGGCTCAGCGCCGCGCAGGTCGGCCATGTGGTGTCGTGCGACGCGAGCCCGTCCGGCGTGACGCTGGAACTGGGCAGCCCGCAATTGCTGGCCTATCCGCAACGGCATTTTTCCTGCTTGCCGGCCACCGTGCCGGAGGCGGTCGAAGAACTGGTCGTGCCGGTTCCCGGCGATGGCGGACCCTGGGGCACCATCTGGGTCGCGACGCACGAGCCGGGACGCTGGTTCGACGAGGAAGACTGCCGCCTGCTCGAGAGCCTGGCCAGCTTCGCCGGCGCGGTGCTCAACATGTCACGCAGCAAGGACGCAGCCATCGCCGAAGCGGCGCAGGCCAAGGCCGCGCGCGCGGCGCTGCAGTTGTCGGATACGCGCAAGGATGAATTCCTCGCCATGCTCGGGCACGAACTGCGCAACCCGATCGCCGCCATCGACAGCGCGATCAAGGTCAGCCGCCGGCTCGCGACGGCGCAGCAGTCCACCTCGGGCATGCTCGATATCGCCGAGCGCCAGATGCGCCAGCTCAAGCGGCTGACCGACGATCTGCTCGATGCCTCGCGCATCAAGCAGGGCAAGGTGCCGATCGTGCGCACCCACGCCAATATGCAGGACATCGTGGCGGATGCCCTGGCCGCGGTGGCGTCGGACATCGAATGGCACGGCAACGTGCTGACCACCTCGCTGCCCGACGCGCCGGTGACAGTGTATGCCGACGCGGCAAGGCTCACGCAGGTGTTGACCAACCTGCTGTCCAACGCGATCAAGTACACGCCGCGCGGCGGCACCATGGACCTGTCGCTGCAGGTCGAGCCGTCGCCGATGGGGGAAGCGGATGCGAACGACGAGGATGCCGGCCCGTACGACGTGCTGGTGATCACGGTCAAGGACAACGGCGTGGGTATCGATCCCGCCTTCCTGCCCAATGTGCTCGACATGTTCAGCCAGTATGCGGCCAATGCGCATGGGGGTGGCCTGGGCGTGGGGCTGGCTATCGTCAAGCGCATGGTGGAGTTGCACAACGGAACGGTCACGGTGCGCAGTGATGGCAGGGGTCTCGGTACCGAGGTGCAGGCGCGCCTGCCGGTGGTGTGCGCCGGACTGGCCGAGGTGGCCGCGCAGACCACCGGCAAGCTCGCCCCGATGCGCATCCTGCTGGTCGACGACAATGCCGAGGGCCTGCGCGCGCTCGGCATGTTGCTCGAACTCGACGGCCACGAAGTCAGGCTGGCCGTCAGCGGCGAGGACGCGCTGGAGATCGCCGCGGACTTCACGCCGGATGTCGCGCTGATCGACATTGGCCTGCCCGGCATCGACGGCTTCGAACTGGCCCGGCACCTGCGCCAGCTGCCGTCCTTCGCGGGCACCCGCCTGGTTGCGCTGAGCGGCTACGCGTCCACGGCCGACAGGGAACGCGGCGCGGCGGCCGGGTTCGACTTCCACCTGGCCAAGCCGCTGGCGCTGGAGGCCCTGGCGCAGGTCCTGGCGCGCAGCTGAGGCGTGCGTGCCGGATGCGGCCGGATGCGTGCTGGTGTGCGCGCAACGGCGGCATGTAGGAGGCCGTCTGGCCCGAATCAGCCATCGCCCTACGCCAGTGTCGTTGCGGCCACTCCATACTGGATGGAACGACAACACCACATGCTGCCGATGCTTGTTTTCCTCATGCTCACCCTGGCAGCGCTCGGGGTCATCGCCATCGTCATCTATCTGACGAAATAATCCAGCCAAGGCCCTGGGGTATTCCATCGATCGCGCAAAACCCGAGCAAAAACGCTTGCCCTGCCGCGCCCCGGCAGGCTAAGCTTCGGCCTGCATTGTATGCAAAAGATGAACACAAAATAAATCTGAAATCATTCAGGAGACAAGCGCGATGGATCTGGCGCAACAGTACATTCCCAATCTGCTCAATGGCCTCGAATGGTCCGGCTGCGCGCTGGCGATGAGCGGCTCCCTGCTGGTTGCCTTGCATAACAAGGCGTCGCGCTGGGGCTGGATCGCCTATCTCTGTTCCAACCTGGTATGGAGCGTATTCGCGCTGGTGACCGGCACCTATGGCCTGTTCGTCCAGCAGCTGGGCTTTACCGCGACCAGCATCTATGGCTTGTATCGCCACACGAAGTTTCATCGGGAGCAGGAACGCGCGCACACGCAGGCGCACCCGGCCTGAGTACTTGCTGCCGGGCAGTGCCGCGGAACGCGGCGCTGCTTCTCACCACAGCAGGCTGGCGATCGCGGGCGCCAGCGCCACCGGCATCACCAGGGCACCGAGACGCAGGAACTGCAGCGCGCCCACTTCGTGGCCCTCGCGCCGCAAGGCGGTCAGCCATAGCAAGGTGGCCAGCGAGCCGGTGACCGAGAGGTTGGGCCCCAGGTCGATGCCGATCAGCACGGCGCTGGTGAGATCGGTGGAGGCGTGTCCCGCCGCGAGCACGGACGAGGCAATGAGCCCGGCCGGCAAGTTGTTGACTACGTTCGATGCCAGCGCCACCACGGCGCCGGGCAGCCACAGCCCGGTCGTGGCCGCATGGCGGATGAGCGCCTGCATCTCCGATGCCAGCCGGCCGATGACGCCGGTCTGCTCGAGCCCCGCCACCAGCACGAACAGGCCCGCCACCATTGGCAGCACGCCCCACGAAATCTCGCGCAGCGCCGGCAGGCACAGGCCCGGCCGGCGCGCGCACACCAGCACCAGCGTGGCCAGGCCGGCCAGGAAGGTCGGCCAACCGAGTTCGGCGCCCAGCAGCGAGGCGGCCAGCAGTACCACACCCATCACCACGATCCCGGCGGCGGTGAGCCGGGCCTCGGGCGAAAGCGGCGGCACCGGCACGTCGGCCGCGATGCGCTCGTCGAGCGCGTGGCGCTGCGTCCAGTACAGGGCGGCGAAGGTGGCGGCGATCGCCAGCGCCGAAGGCAGCGCGAAGCGCGCCAGCCAGCCCAGCAACGTGGGCATGCGCTCGCCGAAGACGACCAGGTTGGCCGGGTTCGAGATCGGCAACACGAAGCTGGCGGCATTGGCGATAAAGGCGCAGATGTAGAGGTAGGGCAGCGGATGCCTGACCCTGGCGGCGCGTGTCGCGGCCAGCACGGCGGGCGTGAGCACCACCGCGGTGGCGTCGTTCGACATGAACACCGTGACCAGCGTGCCGATGCCATAGACCAGCACGAACAGGCGCCGCGCCGAACCCTTCGCCCGGCGCACCGCCACCGCCGCCAGGTGGTCGAACAGTCCGGTCTTGCGGGCCAGTTCGGCGGCCAGCATCATGCCGCCGAGAAACAGGTAGACGTCGTAGCCGCGCGCCACGGCGGCCAGCGCATCAGGCAGGGCCAGCAGCCCCGTCATGCACAGCAGCAGCGCGCCGGCCACGGCCCAGACGGCCTCGGGCAAGCGGAACGGCCGCGTGATGACGCCGACGGTGGCGGCCGCCGCAACCGCCCAGATCAGGAGGCCATTGTAGGGAGACAGGCTGGTCGGCAGCATCGTATGGGCGGCAGTTCGTGTCGTGGGTGTCGTGGCGCCGCGCCAGGGCGCGGCGGATTCGGCGGCGTCAGCTGCGGGTGCCCGCGGTGTTCAGGTACTCAGGCGCCCGGGTGCTCAGGCGCTCAGGTGCTCGACTGTGGCGCGCGGGGCACGATGGCCGATGGCGGTGCCACGGGCGCGGCAGTGCGCAGCGGGTCGGACGGCGCCGCGGGGCCAGCCGGGCCATCCTGTGCCGGGCTGGCGGCAGGCTCCTGCTCGGGCGCCGGCGCCGGGAAACCCAGCGAGGCGATACCGTGGCCGCCGTCGGCGTATTCCGGATAGATCCAGTCGTCGCCGCTGCGCACGAGGTTCGCGGGCGCGGCGAATTCCTCCTCGGGCTGGCCCGCGAGGCGGCCCTCCATGTACGCGGCCCAGATCGGCAGTGCCGTGGTCGCGCCGAATTCGTGGCGGCCCAGCGTGCGGTTGTCGTCGAAGCCCATCCAGGCCACGGTGACGATGCCCGATGCGTAGCCGGCGAACCAGCCGTCCACCGAGTCGTTGGTGGTGCCGGTCTTGCCGGCCACGTCCGCGCGCCGCAGGTAGTGCTGCAGCCCGGCCCCGGTGCCGCTGGTCACCACGCTGCGCAGCAGGTTGTTCATGACGTAGGCATTGCGCTCCGGAATCACGCGGCGCGGCTGCGGCTCGCTGGCCGCGGTGAACAGGACGTTGCCCTCGGCGTCGGCGATGCGCTCGATCAGGTAGGGCTCGGTGCGGTAGCCTTCGCTGGCGAACACGCCATATGCGGCGGCCAGCCGCAGCGGGGTGGTGGTGCCGGTGCCCAGCGCCATCGGCAGGTAGTGCGGCAGGCGTTGCTCGGCGAAGCCGAACTTGCCCGCGTAGTCCACCGCATAGGGAATGCCGATGGCCTGCAGCGTACGGATGGCAGGCAGGTTGCGCGACTCGGCCAGCGCCTGGCGCACGCTCACGGCGCCCAGGAAGCGGCCGTCGTCGTTGCCCGGCTGCCAGCGCGACGAGGCATCGAGCGGCGCGTCGTTGATCATCGTGTTGGAGGACAGGCCGCGTTCGAGCGCGGCGGAATAGATGAACGGCTTGAAGGTCGAGCCGGGTTGCCGCTCGGCCTGGGTGGCATGGTTGAAGCGGCTGGTGCCGAAGTCGGCGCCGCCGATCATGGCTTCGATGGCGCCGCTCTTGCTGTCCAGCGACACCAGCGCGGCCTGCGGCCCCGGCGCGGCGCCATGGCGCCGGCCGTACTGGTCGAGGCCGGCATGCACGGCCTCGTAGGCCAGGCTCTGCCGCACCGAGGATACCGTGGTGTAGACGTTCAGCCCGCGCGTGTAGGCATCTTCGCCGAAGCGCTCGTAGGCCAGCTGGCGCGCCAGCTCGGCGACATACTCGGCGTGGCCGTCGAAGTGGCCGTTGCGCCCGCCTGCCACCTGCAGCGTCTCCTTGCGGGCCGCCTGGTATTGCTCGTGCGTGATCATGCCCAGCGCCTGCATGCGTCCCAGCACGTATTGCTGGCGCAGCTTCGCGCGCTGGAAGTTCACCACCGGATTCATGGTCGAGGGCGCCTTGGGCAGGCCGGCCAGCATGGCCGATTCGGCCAGCGAGAGCGCATCCAGCGGCTTGCCGAAGTACGCCTGCGCGGCGCTGCCGAAGCCGTACGCGTGCTCGCCCAGGTAGACCTGGTTCATGTACAGCTCGAGGATGCGGTCCTTCGACAGCGAGTGGTCGATCTTCCAGGCCAGCAGGATTTCATACCACTTGCGCGAGAGCGTCTTCTCGCGCGACAGGTAGAAATTGCGCGCCACCTGCATGGTGATGGTGGAGGCGCCCTGCGCATAGCCCTCGCCGATATTGGCCAGGGCGGCACGGAAGATGCCGGGGATGTCCACGCCGGCGTGCTCGTAGAACTGGTCGTCCTCGGCCGCGAGCAGGGCATTGGACATCTGGCGCGGCATGCGTTCGAGCGGGACGAATTCCCGGTGCTCGTTGCCGAATTCGCCGATCAGGACGTTGTCGGCGGTGAAGATGCGCAGCGGCAGGTCCGGGCGGTAATCGCGCAGGGCGTCGACGGCGGGGAGTTGGCGCAGGCTCACGACAGCGGCGAACCCGACAAGCAGGATGGAGGCTGCAGCCAGCGCCAAAGTGGCGCTGGCTGCCTTTGCTACGACTCGTTTCATGCGCGCATTCTACCTTGGGGCCAGGGCCGCCACCGCCGACAGGCGATGCACAAGCTCGTCGGCGGGGGCCGCCGCGCCCATGCCGGCTGCTTGCGCCGGGGGTGGCGATGCCACCGGACGCATCTCCGGCGAGCCCACCTGCTGCGCGAATCCGGCCAGCGCGCGCCAGGTCTCGCGTCGCTCGATGATGGTGAAATGGTCGGTGCCCGGCACGGTTTCCTGCGCGACCGGCATGGGCCACGCTGCGATCAGGCGCTCCGAGCATTCATGCGGTACCACCTCGTCGGTCTCCGCCAGCAGCACCTTGGTGCTCTGCACCACCTTCTTGCAGTGCGAGATCGAATCGAAGTGATGGCGCATCAGTTGCCGCAGCGGCACCAGCGGGAAGCGCTTGCGCACGATTTCCAGCAGCGAATCGTAGGGCGTGATCAGTTGCAGGCTTTCGAAGTCCTGCAGGTCCGCCAGCTGGATGGCGATGCCGGTTCCGAGGCTGCGCCCGACCACGTGCACGCGCGTGCCCGGGAACACGCGGCGCACGTGCAGCAGGAACTGGCTCGCATCCGCCACCGCGGAAGCTTCCGACGGGGTGCCGTCCGAGTCGCCCACACCCCGGTAGTCCATGGTGGCAAAGCCTACCCCCGGTGGCAACCATTCCAGGTATTGCATGGTGAGCAGCACGTCCTCCCCGCGCCCGGGCAGGTAAAAGAGCAGGTCACGCACCGGCGGGGCATCGTCCTCGGGCAGCGCCGGCGAGCCGTCGGGCGCCGCCGGGGCGCCATAGACATAGCCGTGCAGCAGGCCGCCGGGCACCTCGTGCGCATAGGTGGTGATCCCGTCGGGCAGGTCGCGCGGCGGGCGGCGGCGGGCGTCGAACAGCAGTCTGTCCTGGTTCAGCGTGAGATAGGTCCAGTAGCAGGTAAAGCTGCCGGCCGTGAACAGGGCAACGGCGAGCGTCTTGCGGGAAAGGGATGACGGCATGCTTGATTCGCAAAAATGTCCGGCGCGGCCTGCGCGCAGCGGGGGAGCCCCGGGGGCATTTCCCGCGGCCACGGCATTCGACCGGGCCAGGCGGCTACAAGTTCTTGTACGATACGCTCCACATCAACGGCGGCCCGTGCGGCCGCGCACGGAGCCAAAGCAACATGAGCGAGCAAAACGATCCGGCCCTGGCCGGCCAGAGACGCGCGGAAGAAGCGCAGGCAATGGAGCGCGTGGTCAGCGCCAGCCGCCAGGTGCAGGTGGCCTTCACCTCGCTGCAAGGGCAGTTTGCGCCGCAGGGCTCGGGCAATCCGTCCAAGATGGCGCTGACGACCTTCGACGCGGCGCTGCAGGCACTCGAAGACGCCCAGGCGGCGTTCGACGAACTGCTGAACGATTTGCTCGACGGCAAGCGCTAGAAGCCGTCCGCCGCTCGGTTCGCCGCTCGGTGCGCCGCTCAGTTCGCAGGGTAGGCGGCCACCTCGATCAGGTTGCCATCCGGGTCCCGGCAATAGACCGAGGTCATCGGGCCAAGCGCGCCGGTGCGGGCAGCCGGCCCCGCCTCGATCGGCACGCGGTGCGCCAGCCAGTGCGCGATCACGCTCTCCAGCGAATTGCGCGTGATGAAGCAGAGGTCGTCGCTGCCTGGGGTGGGATGCACGCCGGTGAACCACGCCACGGTGTCGGTGCCGATCGGGCGCAGGTTGATTTTCTGCTGCCCGAAGCGCACCGAGACCCGCTTGCCGGTGCGCGAATCGAAATCCTCTCGCGTCATGCCCAGCACGCTTTCGTACCACGCGGCGCTGGTCTCGACGTCCTTCACATTGAGGACGATATGGTCGAAGCGGTCAATCACGATGCTCATCTTGCACCTTTCGGAAATGGAAATGCCGGAGGGGGTGACGCTGGTATGAAGGAAGGGGTGGGCCGGGAATGCATGTACTTTACACCCGACTTCGGACGTATGCCCGCGCGCCGCGCGCCCTGCTTGTGATAAGGTTTCGCGGCAAGGTCGCCATGCCGCCCCGACATCCGCGCATAGAGACGGCCTGACCCGGACCGACCGGGATCCATAACAGGAGACCAGCCGTCATGAGCAGCCCGCTTGCCCGCCACGCCGCGGCGTCGCCCGACGACCCGGAGCGCGGCTCCCTGATCGCCCGCGCGCACGCGCGTTCCGCCGCCTTCGGGCTCGAAGTCGCCCACGGGGCCGATTTCCACCCCTTGCCAAAGCACGCGCTGCACGAACTGGTCGACGCCAGCCAGGCGCTTTACCGGCATGCGCTGCCGGTGATGGAAACCCTGCACGCGCAGATCGCCGGCACCGAAAGCATGGTGCTGCTTACCGACAGTGGCGGCGTGATCCTGCACAGCCTGGGCGACGGCGATTTCGCCGACCAGGCCCGGCGCGTGGCGCTGGCGCCGGGCGTGTCGTGGGCGGAGTCCAGCAAGGGCACCAACGCGATCGGCACCACGCTGGCCGAGGCGCGCGCCACGGTGGTCCATGCCGATGAGCACTTCCTGCGTGCCAACCGTCTGCTGACCTGCTCGTGCGCCCCGATCGCCGGTCCGTTCGGCCAGGTCCTCGGCGCGCTCGATGTCAGCGGCGATCACCGCGGCTTTCACAAGCACACCCTGGCGCTGGTGCGCATGTCGGCGCAGATGATCGAGAACCACCTGTTCGCCACGCATTTCAGCGATGGCGTGCTGGTGCGCTTTCATGCGCGCCCGGAATTCGTCGGCACGCTGTTCGAAGGCATGGCCGCGTTTGCGCCCGACGGTACCTTTCTCGCCGCCAACCGCAGCGGCCTGTTCCAGCTGGGGCTTTCGCCCGACACGCTGGACCGCCAGGGTTTCGCCGACCTGTTCGGCATGCCGCTGGGCGCCGCGCTGAGGCAGGGCGGCGAGGCCAGCGACCAGTTGCTCACGCTCACGCTGCCGAGTCGCGTTCATGTGTTCGCGCGCACGACGCGGCTCATGCCCGCACGCCGTGCCGCTGCCGCCGCGGCGCCCGCCGCGCCGTGCAGCCAGGCCTCCGCGCTGGCCGCCCTCGACACCGGCGACGCCCGCATGGCAGCCGTGCTGCAGCGGGTGGACAAGGTGCGCGGGCGCGATATCCCGATCCTGGTGCTCGGCCGTACCGGCACCGGCAAGGAGTGGCTGGCGCGCGCCATCCATTGTGCCTCTGCGCGCGGCGACGCACCCTTCGTAGCGGTCAATTGCGCCTCGATCCCCGAGTCGCTGATCGAGGCCGAACTGTTCGGCTACGAAGACGGCGCTTTCACCGGCGCGCGGCGGCGCGGCAGTCCCGGCAAGCTGGTCCAGGCGCATGGCGGCACCCTGTTCCTCGACGAGATCGGCGACATGCCGCTGGCGCAGCAGGTGCGCCTGATGCGCGTGCTGCAGGAGCGTGCCGTGACGCCGCTCGGCGCCACGCGCGCGATTCCCGTGGACCTGCGCATCATCTGCGCCACCCACCGCGACCTGCGCGCGATGATCGCCGCCGGCACCTTCCGCGAAGACCTGTACTACCGCATCAACGCACTCGCCGTCACGCTGCCCGCCCTGCGCGAGCGTACCGACCTGCCGGCGCTGGTGGAGCGCATCCTGGCGCAGCAGCTCGCGCCGCCGGAGCAGGGCGGCGGCCCGCATGCGCTGCGCGTGTCTGCCGAAGTGCTGGAACGCTTCCAGCGGCATGCCTGGCCCGGCAACCTGCGCCAGATGGTCAATGTGCTGCGCACCGCGGCGATCATGGCCGAAGGCGAGGACGTGATCGGGGTGGCGCACCTGCCGGAGGATTTCTTCGACGAACTGGCTGCGCCCGGCCCTGCCCGTGAAGCCGCGCCATGCGCCGCGTCCGCGGCGGCGTGCGATTCACCCGAGCCCTTGCGGGATGTCGAGGCGGGCCTGATCCGCCAGGCGCTGGCGCGGCATGCGGGCAATGTCAGCCTGGCTGCGCGGGAACTGGGCGTTTCCAGGAATACCATCTACAGGCGATTGAAGAAGCGCGACTGAAGGCCGGAGGCCGACGCGCTTCCTGGCGCGGGCGCCAATGAAAAAGAGGCTGCCTTGCCGCGCCATGCGGGCGCAACGAAGCAGCCTTCTGTCCTTGCGTGTGCGCAGTCAGCGAGCGGCTTTCTCCAGTCGCGCCGCCTCCTCGTCGCTGAACAGCTCCGAGCGCGTCAGGAAGCGCAAGCCGGTCGGCCCCTCCAGCGAGAACATGCCGCCCGTGCCGGGCACCACGTCGATCACCAGTCGCGTGTGCTGCCAGTACTCGAATTGCGCGCGGGTCATGTAGAAGGGCATGCCGCCGATCTCGCCCAGGCAGACATCGGCATCGCCGATGATCAGCTCGCCGGCCGGATAGCACATCGGCGCGCTGCCGTCGCAGCAGCCGCCGGACTGGTGGAACATCAGCTCGCCATGCTGCCCGCGCAGGCGCTCGATCAGCGCCTGCGCGGCAGGCGTGGCGATCACGCGTTGCACGGCGCCGGCAGGAATGGTGGTGTCGGACATCGGGGGCGCTCCTTGCCTGGTCAGGCTGCGGAAAAGTCCATCACCACCCGGCCTTCGATGTCGCCGGAGCGCATGCGCGCGAAGATATCGTTGATCTGCTCCAGCGGCGCGGTGGAAACCGTGGCCTTGACCGCGCCGTGCGCGGCGAAGTCCAGCGATTCCTGCAGGTCGCTGCGGGTGCCGACGATGGAGCCGCGGATGGTGATGCCCCTGAGCACCACGTCGAAGATCGGCGTGGGGAAGTCGCCCGGCGGCAAGCCGTTGAGCGCGATGGTGCCGCCGCGCCGCACCATGCCGATGGCCTGGCCGAACGCCTTGGGCGAGACCGCCGTCACCAGTGCGCCGTGCGCGCCGCCGATTTCCTTCTGCAGGTAGGCCACCGGATCGGTGGTGCGCGCGTTGACGGTGACCTCGGCGCCGAGTTTGCGGGCCAGTTCGAGCTTCTTGTCGTCGATATCCACCGCCGCCACGCGCATGCCCATGGCGCGCGCATACTGCACGGCGACGTGGCCAAGGCCGCCGATGCCGGAGATCACCACCCACTGTCCCGGGCGCGTGTCGGTGACCTTGAGGCCCTTGTAGACCGTCACGCCCGCGCACAGGATCGGCGCGATCTCGACGAAGCCCACGCTGTCGGGCAGCAGGCCCACGTAGTTGGGATCGGCCACCACGTATTCGCCGTAGCCGCCGTTGACGGAGTAGCCGGTGTTCTGCTGCTTCTCGCACAGCGTCTCCCAGCCCTGCAGGCAATGCTCGCAATAGCCGCAGGCGCTGTAGAGCCAGGGCACGCCGACGCGGTCGCCTTCCTTCACGCGCGTCACGCCGGCGCCCACGGCGGAGACATAGCCCACGCCTTCGTGCCCCGGGATGAAGGGCAAGGTGGGTTTGACGGGCCAGTCGCCCTCGGCGGCGTGCAGGTCGGTGTGGCAGACCCCGGAGGCTTCGATCTTGACCTGGATCTGCCCGCGGCCGGGCTCCGGCACGGGGACCTCATCGATCGTGAGCGGGGCGCCGAATTCGCGTACCACGGCGGCTTTCATCATTGCTGTCATGTCGACTCCTGATGCTGATTCCGTTGACAGTTACGCCCGCCGCGCGCGGCCGGGCGTCAGTCCGATCATGCGCGTGCGCGCCGCGGTGCACCAGCGGCGCGCTCGCCCATGTTTGCGCTGGATCAAAAGAAACCGAGAGCGTTCGGGCTGTAGCTCACCAGGAGGTTCTTGGTCTGCTGGTAGTGGTCCAGCATCATGCGGTGGTTCTCCCGCCCGATGCCGGATTGCTTGTAGCCGCCGAAGGCCGCGTGCGCCGGATACGCGTGGTAGCAGTTGGTCCACACACGCCCGGCCTGGATGCCGCGGCCCATGCGGAAGGCACGCGCGCCGTCGCGGCTCCATACGCCGGCGCCGAGGCCGTAGAGCGTATCGTTAGCGATCTCCAGCGCCTCGTCCTCGTCCTTGAAGGTGGTCACCGACACCACCGGGCCGAAGATTTCCTCCTGGAAGATGCGCATCTTGTTGTGGCCGGCGAAGACCGTGGGCTTGACGTAGTAGCCGGTGGACAGGTCGCCGCCCAGCGCATTGCGCTCGCCGCCGATCAGGCATTGCGCGCCTTCCCGCTTGCCCAGGTCGAGGTAGGAGAGGATCTTTTCCAGTTGCTCCTGCGACGCCTGCGCGCCGATCATGGTGGTCTTGTCGAGCGGGTGGCCCTGCTTGATTGCCGCCACGCGCTTGAGCGCGCGTTCCATGAAGCGTTCGTAGATGGATTCCTGGATCAGCGCGCGCGACGGGCAGGTGCAGACCTCGCCCTGGTTCAGCGCGAACATGGCAAAGCCTTCCAGCGCCTTGTCGAAGAAGGCGTCGTCTGCGGCCATCACGTCTTCGAAGAAGATATTGGGCGACTTGCCGCCCAGCTCCAGCGTCACCGGGATGATGTTCTGCGAGGCGTACTGCATGATCAGCCGCCCGGTGGTGGTCTCGCCGGTGAAGGCGATCTTGTTGATGCGCGGGCTGGACGCCAGCGGCTTGCCTGCCTCCAGGCCGAAGCCGTTGACCACGTTGAGCACGCCCGGCGGCAGCAGGTCGCCGATCAGCTCCATCAGCACCAGGATCGAGGCCGGGGTCTGCTCGGCCGGCTTGAGCACCACGCAGTTGCCGGCGGCCAGCGCCGGCGCCAGCTTCCAGGTCGCCATCAGCAGCGGGAAGTTCCACGGAATGATCTGGCCGACCACGCCCAGCGGCTCGTGGAAGTGATAGGCCACGGTGTCGTGGTCGATCTCGGAGATGCCGCCTTCCTGCGCGCGGATGCAGCCGGCGAAGTAGCGGAAGTGATCCACCGCCAGCGGCAGGTCGGCCGCGGTGGTCTCGCGGATCGGCTTGCCGTTGTCGATGGTCTCGGCCACCGCCAGCGTGACGAGGTTGGCCTCGATGCGGTCGGCGATGCGGTTGAGGATATTGGCGCGCTCGGTGGTGGAGGTGCGGCCCCAGGCCGTCTTGGCGCGGTGGGCGGCGTCGAGCGCGGCGTCGATGTCCTTCTGGTTGGAGCGCGGCACGCGCGTGAACGGCTTGCCGGTGACGGGCGTGATCGCCTCGAAATACTGGCCGTCGACCGGGGCCACCCAGGCGCCGCCGATATAGTTCTCGTACTGGTCCTTGTAGGGATTCGCAACGCCCAGCTGGGCGATTTCCGCCATGTCCATGTCTCGCTCCGTTATTTGATTTCGCTTGGTTCCGTGCGATGTCGAAAGGACAGCGCACCGTGCGGCGATGCCGCGCGCACGGCCCCTTATCCGCAAGAGGCATGCCCGGCGAGCGGCGGCGCACGGCGGCGGCGAAAGGCAGGCAAAGACTGGCCGGCGGYCGGCTATGCCAGCCGCAGCCGATGTGTCATGCGCGGCGCAGGTGTGCCAATCTGGAACAGTGTGTGACAGCGTGTGGCAGGGTGACACGCTGCGCGCAGGCCGGCCTTGCTAGCTTCCGCTGGCGTGGATCAGGAATTCGCGCAGCGCGTCGGCCGGCGCATCCAGCTTGCGTCCCGGCTGCCACAGCAGCCCGACCTCCATGTCCGGCACACCGTCGGCAATCGGCCGGGCCTCGATCTGGCGGCCTTCGAGCGACCAGGGCCGGTACACCATGTCGGACAGCACCGTCACGCCGAAGCCGTGCGCCACCAGCCCGCGCAGCGCTTCCATCGAGCTGGTGCGGAAGGCGATCGACGGCGCCAGCCGCTTGCTGCGCCAGTAGCGCAGCGTGGCGCGCTCGCTCTCGTCCACGGTGATCAGGATATAGGGGTGCGCCGCGATATCCTTGAGCGTCAGCCTGGGCAGGGCCAGCAAGGGGTGCGACGGCGAAGCCCACAGCTGGCGCCGCGAGCGGATCAGCGTGTGATGGGCAAAGCGCTGCAGTTTCTCGATGTTGGACAGCAGGCAGATGCCAAGCTCGATGTCGCCGGACAGCACGCCCTGCTCGATGCCGGGGCGGTCCATGTCGTGCAGGTCGAAATCGATATCCGGGTAGTTGGTGCGAAAGCGCGCCAGCAGGCCCGGCAGCAGGTAGCCGAGCACGGTGTACGACGCTGCCAGCCGCACCGTGCCGCTGAGATTGTGCGCCTGGAAGCGCGGCTCGCGCAGGGTGTCCTGCACGGCGTCCAGTATCTCGCGGGCGCGCTGGTGCAGGCGGTGGCCCTCAGGCGTCAGCGTCACCCCGTGGGGCAGGCGGTCGAACAGGCGCACGCCGAGCTGCTGTTCGAGCATCAGCACGGCATTGGTGATGGCCGACTGCGACACATGCTCGGCGGTAGCCGCCATCGAGAACTGGCCGGTTTCGGCCGCCGCCGCGAAGTAGCGGAACTGCCGCAGCGTGATTTCCTTGGCCAGGCGCGGCGCGCTGTCCTGTCCCCCGGTGCGGTCCTTCGGCATGGCATCTCCTTTTCCTGCACGGCTGGTGGCGCCGCTGGTGGTGAAAGTGGCGCTTCGGCTTTGCGTCTCCGGCGCTACGGGTTAACGCTCGCTATCCGATTTTCAGATACCTGCTCTCTGAATTCATGATTTTACGATATCGAGCGGCCTTCCTACACTCAGCGCAGCCCCTGAGAGCACACGGAGACAGCATCGATGAATGCACCCCTATCCCCCGACCTGCAAGCCGCGCTGGCGTCCCTCGATAGCGTTTCGCTGGACGACAAATACACCCTCGAGAAAGGCAGGGTTTACCTGAGCGGCACCCAGGCGCTGGTGCGCTTGCCGATGCTGCAGAAGGCGCGCGACCGCGCCGCCGGCCTCAACACCGCGGGCTTTATCTCCGGCTACCGCGGCTCGCCGCTGGGTGGCGTGGACCAGGCGCTGTGGAAGGCCAAGAAGCACCTGGCCGCCAGCGACGTGGTGTTCCAGCCCGGCGTCAACGAGGACCTGGCCGCCACCGCCGTATGGGGCTCGCAGCAGGTCAACCTGTTCCCCGGCGCCACCCGCGACGGCGTGTTCTCGATGTGGTACGGCAAGGGCCCGGGCGTGGACCGCTCGATCGACGTGCTCAAGCACGCCAACTCGGCTGGCTCGGCCACGCACGGCGGCGTGCTGCTGCTGGCCGGCGACGACCACGCGGCCAAGTCCTCCACCGTGGCGCACCAGTCCGAGCATGTGCTGATGGCTGCCGGCATTCCGGTGCTGTATCCGTCCGACGTGCAGGAATACCTCGACTACGGGCTGCACGGCTGGGCCATGAGCCGCTACTCCGGCCTGTGGGTGTCGATGAAATGCGTGACCGACGTGGTGGAGTCCAACGCCTCGGTGGAGATCGATCCCGAGCGCGTGCAGATCAGGCTGCCGGAAGATTTCGCCATGCCCGAGGGTGGTCTCAATATCCGCTGGCCGGATGCGCCCCTGGTGCAGGAAGCCCGTCTGCTGGACCACAAGTGGTACGCGGCACTGGCCTATGTGCGCGCCAACAAGCTTAACCGCGTGGTGCTGGATTCTCCCAATGCGCGCTTCGGCATCATGACCGCCGGCAAGGCCTACCTCGACGTGCGCCAGGCGCTTGCCGACCTGGGCCTGGACGACGACACCTGCCGCCGCATCGGCATCCGCGTGTTCAAGGTGGGCTGCGTGTGRCCGCTCGACGCGCATGACGCGCGCGAGTTCGCCACCGGGCTGGAAGAAATCCTGGTGGTGGAAGAAAAGCGCCAGATCCTCGAGTACGCGCTCAAGGAAGAACTCTACAACTGGCGCGACGACGTGCGCCCCAAGGTCTACGGCAAGTTCGACGAGCGCGGCAACCACGGTGGCGAATGGTCGGTGCCGCGCGGCAACTGGCTGCTGCCGGCGCACTATGAACTGTCGCCGGCGCTGATCGCCAAGGCCATCGCCACCCGCCTGGAAAAGAGCGACCTGCCGTCCGACGTGCGCGAGCGCATCGCCGCGCGCCTGGCGCTGATCGAAGCCAAGGAGCGCGAGGCCGCGCGCCCGCGCATCGCGGTGGAGCGCAAGCCCTGGTTCTGCTCGGGCTGCCCGCATAACACTTCCACCCGCGTGCCCGAAGGCTCGCGCGCCATGGCCGGCATCGGCTGCCACTACATGACGCTGTGGATGGACCGCAATACCGACACCTTCAGCCAGATGGGCGGCGAAGGCGTGGCGTGGACCGGCCAGATGCACTTCACCGGTGAGAAGCATGTGTTCGTCAACCTCGGCGACGGCACCTACTTCCACTCCGGGCTGCTGGCCGTGCGCGCATCGATCGCGGCCAAGGCCAACATCACCTACAAGATCCTGTTCAACGACGCCGTGGCCATGACCGGCGGCCAGCCCGTCGACGGCGTGCTCACGGTGCCGCAGATCGCCCACCAGGTGCAGGCCGAAGGCGCCAGCAAGATCGTGGTGGTGACCGACGAGCCGGAGAAATACGGCGACGGCGGCATGCTGCCCGGCGGCGTAAGCGTGCACCACCGCGACGCGCTCGACGAAATCCAGCGCCAGCTGCGCGATACCGCCGGCGTCACCGTGCTGATCTACGACCAGACCTGCGCTACCGAAAAGCGCCGCCGCCGCAAGCGCGGCACCTATCCGGATCCGGCCAAGCGCGCCTTTATCAACGATGCGGTCTGCGAAGGCTGCGGCGATTGCTCGGTCAAGTCGAACTGCCTGTCGGTGGAGCCGCTGGAAACGCCGCTCGGCACCAAGCGCAAGATCAACCAGTCCTCCTGCAACAAGGACTTCTCCTGCGTCAACGGCTTCTGCCCGAGCTTCGTCACCGCCGAAGGCGCGCAGGTGAAGAAGCCGGCCGCCGCGGGCGGCAAGGGGGCCGGTGCCGATTTCTCGGCGTTGCCGCTGCCGGCGCTGCCGGCGCTCGAGCGCGCCTACGGCGTGCTGGTGACCGGCGTGGGCGGCACCGGCGTGGTCACCATCGGCGGCCTGCTCGGCATGGCGGCCCACCTCGAAAAGAAGGGCGTGACCGTGCTCGACATGGCCGGCCTGGCGCAGAAGGGCGGCGCCGTGATCAGCCACGTGCAGATCGCGCCGACCCCGTCCGCGCTGCATGCCACCCGCATTGCCATGGGCGAGGCGCGCCTGGTGATCGGCTGCGATGCCATCGTCTCGGCCTCGCCCGAAGTCCTGTCCAAGACCCGGGCGGGCGTGACGGCCGCCGCCATCAACAGCGCCAGCACGCCCACCGCCGAATTCATCCACAACCCGAAGTGGAAGTTCCCCGGCGCCTCGGCCGAGCAGGACCTGCGCGCGAGCGTGGGCGATGCCTGCGCCTTTATCGATGCCAACGCCTGGGCCGTGACCTTGCTGGCCGACTCGATCTACTCCAACCCGCTGCTGCTCGGCTTTGCCTGGCAGAAGGGCTGGATCCCGCTGCAGCGCGAGAGCCTGGTGCGCGCCATCGAGCTCAACGGCGTGTCGGTGGAGAAGAACCTGCTGGCCTTCGACTGGGGCCGCTACCTGGCCCATCACGGCGAAGCCGCGCTCAGCGCGCAGCTCAAGCCCGCGCCGCGCGCGCAGGTGGTGGCGATGCCGGAAACGCTCGACGGCGTGATCCGCCAGCGCGAAGCGATGCTGACGGCCTACCAGAACGCCGCCTATGCGGCCCGCTACAGCACGGTGGTGGAGCGCGTGCGCAACGCGGAGAAGGCGCTCGGCGCCGGCAGCCGCCTGCTGCTCACCGAAGCGGTGGCGCGCAACCTCGCCAAGCTGATGGCCTACAAGGATGAATACGAAGTCGCGCGCCTGTATGCCGACCCGGCCTTCCTCGACAAGCTGCGCACCCAGTTCGAAGGCGAACCCGGCCGCGACTACCAGCTAGGCTTCCACCTCGCGCCGCCGCTGCTGGCAAAGCGCGACGCGCACGGGCACCTGGTCAAGCGCCGTTTCGGGCCCGGCATGCTGAGCGTGTTCCGTCTGCTGGCACGCGCCAAGGGCTTGCGCGGCACCGCCTTCGACGTGTTCGGCAAGACCGCCGAGCGGCGCGCCGAGCGCAAGCTGGTCGCCGACTATATCGGGATGACGGAGGAACTCTGCGCTTCGCTCGACGCCGGGCGCCTGGATACGGCCGTGGCGCTGGCCAGCCTGCCGGACGATATCCGCGGCTTCGGCCACGTCAAGGAAGCCAATATGGAAAAGGTGGCTGCGCGCCAGGCGACGCTGCTGGCGCAATACCGCGAGGCGGGGGCGCGGGTGGCGGCCTGAGCGGTGGCGGGAGGCACAGCGGCCGGCGCATGGTGCGCCGCCGCCATGCCTGTCGCACCATACCGCTTCAATTTTCGGGCTGTCGCAGTCGCGGTACGCGGAGACAAGCTGGCCAAACCTTCAACGCCTCGTCCCCGCTTCCTGCGCGACGCGGCTGACCGAAAGCCCCCTCACCGCGGCTGCAACACAATAATCGCCATCCCCGCGATCGCCACCGCGACCCCGGCAATGTCCCAGGGGCTCGGCCGCACGCCATCCACCAGCCACAGCCAGGCGATCGCCACCGCGATATAGACCCCGCCATAAGCCGCGTAGACCCGCCCCGACGCGTCCGGATGCAGCGACAGCAGCCACGCGAACAGGGCCAGCGACAGCGCGCCGGGCAACAGCACCCAGGCGCCCGCATGCTGGCGCAGCCACAGATAYGGCAGGTAGCACCCGAGGATTTCGGCGCAGGCGGTGATCAGGTAGAGGCCGAAGATCTTCATGCCGCCGGTTCCGCCGCCGGCATCGGCGCGGAGGCGGAGGGTGAGGCGCGCGTTTGCTTCGCCCGCTTGCGCGCCGCCGGCTTGCGCTTGCCGCCGCCAAGCTCCCCACCCTGATAAGGCACCCGCCCGGACGGCACCACGGCGGAGGCCAGTTCCACATGGCCCTCCTGGTCGTCGAAGAACATATGCGCGCCGAAGGCCTGCAGCACCTGGTCCTTGGGCAGGCCGCCCAGGAAGAAGGCTTCGTCGATGCTGACGTTCCAGGCGCGCAGGGTGTGCACCACGCGCGTATGGGCGGGGCTGTTGCGCGCGGTCACGATGGCGATCCGCACCGGGCTCTGGCCGGGCTGGAAATGCGCCTGGATCTCGGCCAGGCGCAGCAGCAGCTTGGCGAACGGGCCTTCGGCCATGGCTTTGTGGCGATGGCGCTTTTCGTTCTTGATAAAGGCTTCCAACCCCTTTTGCTTGAAGATCTGCTCGGACTCGGGCGAGAACAGCACGGCGTCGCCGTCGAAGGCGATGCGGATCTGGCCAGCCGGGGCGCGGTAGGCGGAGGGTGCGTCGTACAGCTGCGCGGCCGCCACGCCGCCGTCGATGGCGGCCTGCACGTCGGCGGCTTCGCGCGACAGGAACAGGTCGACCTTGAAGGCCTGCAGGTAGCGCGCGATCGGCTCGCCGCCGGTGAAGGCCGCGCGGGTGATGTCCAGCCCGTGGGTCTCGATGGCGTTGAAGGCGCGCAGCCCGGTGTCGGGCGAGTTGCGCGAGATCACCACCACTTCCACCAGCCGCCGCCCGGGGATCAGGCTGTTGAGTTCGAGCAGGGCCTGCACCAGCGGAAAGGCGGTGCCCTGCGGCAGGGCTTCGTCCTCGTGCTGGCGCTGGTAGGCGGAGTAGGCCRCCACGCCCTGGGATTGATAGATACCGTTCTCGTGCTCGAGGTCGAACAACGCCCGGGACGAGATGCCGATGACGAGTTTGTCGGTGAGATCGTAGGCCATGTGCGCGAGTATAAGGGCGCGCGCACGCAGCGCGTGCGGCAGCCGCCCGCGCTGCATGCCGGTGCCATGGCCAGGCAATCGACGGAGAATCGCAACCTGCAATCGCCGGCCGGCGCCGCCTCCCGGGCGGGCGCGTCTCTTATCCTGCGGCACGTCATTCCGGCATTTCCAGGCAGGGCGGCATGGACATCGCGAAATCGTGTAACTACCGGCATGTTCCACTGCCATCTCGCGGCCTGGCACGTCAATTCGGCAGCTTCTGCGGCACCCCTCTCCCTACAATGAAATCCTGCATGCGAGGTTCCTCCGGGCCCTGTCGGGGGAGGGAGCCTGCGCTGAGGCGATGCGCCGCCGTCGACGCCGTCGCCCGCCACGAAACGACGAATGCCCACGGAGATAGCCATGCACGCCCCGCAACAAGCCGCAGCCACCGATCCCGCCCACGGCGACGACACCGACCACGAGGAAACCCGGGAATGGCTCGATGCCCTGGCTGCCGTGGTCCGCGCCGAGGGCGCGCCGCGCGCGCGCTTCCTGCTGGAGCGGCTGGCCGAGCACGCCAGCCATCTCGGCCTGGGCCACCGCGCGCATCCCTACTCCGCCTACCAGAACACCATCGGCGTGGGCGAGCAGCCGCGCTACCCGGGTGACCTGGCGATGGAACAACGCCTGGGCTCGATCATCCGCTGGAACGCGCTGGCCATGGTGGTGCGCGCCAACAAGGCTTACGGCGAGCTGGGCGGGCACCTGTCGAGCTACGCGTCGGCGGCCGAGATCTTCGAGGTGGGCTTCAATCATTTCTTCCGCGCCGACGATGGCGGGCGCAAGGGCGACCTGGTCTACTTCCAGCCGCACTCCGCCCCGGGCGTCTATGCGCGCGCCTTCCTCGAAGGGCGGCTGTCCGAGGCCCAGCTCGCAAGCTACCGACAGGAGACGGGCGGCGGCGAAGGTGGCGAAGGGGGGCTTTCCTCCTATCCGCATCCCTGGCTGATGCCGGACTTCTGGCAGTTTCCGACCGGCTCGATGGGCATCGGCCCGATCAGCGCGATCTACCAGGCCCGCTTCCTGCGCTACCTCGGCCACCGCGGGATTGCCGACACTGCCGGGCGGCGCGTGTGGGGCGTGTTCGGCGACGGCGAGATGGACGAGCCGGAATCGCTCGCCGCGCTTTCGCTGGCCGCGCGCGAGCAGCTCGACAACCTGACCTTCGT
>NZ_JBFTND010000118.1:0-22285 GCF_056397305.1 Cupriavidus sp. 05N40 | reverse complement strand
CCCTACGAAGTCTCCGTGTCCGGCCTCAACCTGGCGTTCGAGACCAACGTGATTGAGCGGACTCGTTATGTCGAGGAGGGGCAAGGGTCTGCCGCAGATGAGCCGAGGTTCAATCGTGCCGTCTATCGCTATGAGACCACGCTGCCGTTCTCATGCACGGTACGGGTCCACCATCCGGATTCCGGCTCCGTCTATCGTGTATTCGACGTGGGTTCACCCATGACGGCATGGACCACCAAGATATTCCAGATTGTGGTCGATGAGAGCCGGAAATTTGATCCTCAAGCGCTGATCGAGTTCACCGAGCGGATCAATGTTGAAGACCTTTCGCAGGTGGTGGCCCAGTGTCCGCAAGCATTGCCTCTCGACCTGAGAAATGAGATCCACATACCTGCGGATCGCATGTCGGTCGAGTATCGCAGGGCCATGGTAGCGCTGGGCCTGGGGGCTGCGCAGCCAGACTGAAGTCGTCTTCCAATCCTTTACACACCTTCTTCCGGGGCCGCGTGAGCGGCAGACCTGGAGGGGTAGCTGCGTCGTGAAATTCTTGTCAGGAGGTTCCCATGAGAAAGCATCGGTTGAACGCAATGGTAGTTGCTGTTGGGCTGTTGGCGGGCGTCATGGGCACAGCCCGGGCCGCCGACAAGATCATTTATCAGCTCGGTTGGATACCCAGTGGCGCTAACGGCATCGAGTATCTGGGCAAGGCCGATGGTTACTTCAGCAAAGCGCAGTTGGATGTCGAGATCCGTAGTGGCAACGGGTCAAGCGATGCCATCACCAGGGTGGCGTCCGGTTCGGCGGATATGACGGCGGTGGGCATCGATGCGGTTTATGCCGCAATTGCGCAGCAGAAATTGCCGATCAAGGTGATCTACAGCATCTACAACAAGAAGCCGGATTCCATTCACCTGATCGAAAGCTTGCCGGTCAAGAGTCTGAAGGATCTTGCCGGCAAGAAGTTGGCAACCTCCGTCTATTCAAGCGTCAACGTGGTTTGGCCGCTGTTCCTGCAGAAGAACGGTGTGGATCCGGCCAGTGTGAAGCTGATGAAGGTCGATGCGGGGGCACTCGCACCGCTTATCGCCAGCGGTCAAGTGGATGGCGCCCTGGACTGGGTGACCAGCGCTCCGACAGCGGCGTCGGTCATGAAGGCGGCGKGGAAGTCCCTGCGCGTGCTTAAGTGGTCCGACTATGGATACGACGGGTATGGCTACGTCATTGTCGCAAACGAGCACTTCCTGAAGGAAAAGCCGGAGCTTGCGAAGCGCTTTCTCGACGCCTTCAACAAGGCCAGCGTCGCGGCCGTCGCGAATCCCACGGCGGTCGGCACGGCGATGGCGAAGATCGTTCCCGGGTTGGACGCAAAGGTGGCGGGCGAGGAGTTTGGCGCATCGGTGTCGTTGATCGACAACGAGATAAGCAAGAAGGATGGCCGCGGCAATTTCAGTCCCGAGCGCGTGAACGCAACGTGGGACTGGGTGGCGAAGTCGCAAGGCTTGTCGTCCAACGTCCTTGATCCAATGGTAGTCATCGATACCCGATATCTGCCGGGCGGCAGGTAGGCGCGGGCAGGCGAAATCCCCCAAGTTCCGGAATTCGCCTTGGGAGGCGAACACGGTTGAGCTCAGCTAACTAGAAAATCTGACGCCATGTGGAAACTGAAGAAAGCACCCCATGGGGCGCTTAAATGGACGACGGTCCTGGCACTCGCATCATTCTGCGCGAGTCCGCGCGCAGAGAATTACTCGCAGACCAATATCCAGTTCGCCTATGCGCCGAGCGATCCCAATGACTATGTCATGGGAACGGGCACCAATGGAAGCCGCGAGACCCTGCGATTCGAGCATTTTGGAACCTATGCCCTGGGTGATAACTATGTCCTGTTCGATGCCTACAGGGGCCGTGACCTTGGGCAGGATACTTCGAACCGTCAGAACTACTTTCTCTGGAATTCGCATCTGAGCTTGTCCAAGAGCACCGGCGCCAATCTGTCCTATGGCCCGATCCAGGATGTGCTGGCCATGGTGCGTGTGGAAGACGGCAGCTACTCGCACTACCGGGCGGTTTCCGCAGGCCTCAGCGTGTATTGGGATTTACCGTTCACAAAGGGATCGATGCTCGAGACTTCGATCCTTGCGAGGAAGAAGTGGTACACGGTAGGCCCCACCGATGTGCAGGGAACCCGGCCGCTGCTCCGCCTGTTCTTCCTGATTCCATTTCGCGTGGCAGGTCTGAACGCGACATTCAGCGGACCGGTCTACTTCAGCCCGATCATCGGCGGCGGGGTGGACATCTATCTTGAACCGGAAGTGTTCGTGAACTTTGGGCCCAAGGATGCGTTCGCGTTGGGCCTTCGCCTGGAGCACCACTCCGTCACTGGCAACAACGTTCTCAACAGCGCCGGCAACAAGTCTCGCACGACGCCGAATATCGTATTCCGCTGGAACTGGTAACCGGCCAAGTCACTGACCCACCGAGGTGGGTCGCATAAATATGGAGGCATCAATGAGTACCAATCGTGGCGTGGCCTATATCAGCCAAGGCGTTGTCGAAGTCCAGAACATTTCCTTTCCGAAACTTGAAGATCCCCGTGGCCGCCGAATTGATCACGGCGTGATCTTGAAGGTCGTCTCGACCAATATCTGCGGATCCGACCAGCATATGGTGCGCGGCAGGACCACCGCGCCGGAGGGTCTCATTCTCGGGCACGAAATCACCGGGGAGGTCGTGGAGGTGGGTCGCGACGTTGAGACACTGGCGCGTGGAGACATCGTCTCGGTGCCATTCAACGTCGCGTGCGGGCGTTGCCGGACTTGCAAGGAGCAGCATACCGGTGTCTGTCTCACGGTGAATCCGGCGCGTGCCGGTGGCGCGTACGGCTATGTCGACATGGGCGGCTGGGTCGGCGGGCAGGCAGAGTATGTGATGGTGCCGTATGCGGACTTCAATCTATTGAAGTTCCCTGACCGGGAGCAGGCGCTTAGCAAGATTCTCGATCTGACCTGCCTTTCCGACATCTTGCCGACGGGCTATCACGGCGCCGTCAGTGCCGGCGTGGGGCCAGGCAGTACAGTCTACGTCGCGGGTGCTGGTCCGGTCGGGCTAGCGGCAGCGGCATCGGCAAGACTGCTGGGCGCAGCCGTGGTGATTGTGGGCGATGTGAAGCCGGCACGGTTGGTGCATGCGCGCCAGGTCGGATTCCATACTGTGGACCTTTCGCTGGATGCCACGCTGTCCGATCAGATCGAGCAGATCCTTGGTGAGCCGGAGGTCGATTGCGCCGTTGATGCGGTCGGTTTTGAGGCGAGAGGGCATGGGCATGCAGGCGCGCAACAAGAGGCGCCCGCTACGGTCCTCAACTCGCTGATGGAGGTAACCCGCGCGGCCGGCAAGATTGGCATTCCTGGCCTGTATGTTACGGATGATCCCGGTGCGGTCGATTCAGCGGCAAAGCGCGGGGCGCTGAGCATCCGCCTTGGCCTCGGCTGGGCGAAGTCGCACAGCTTCTTCACGGGACAGACACCCGTGATGAAGTACAACCGCTCTCTCATGCAGGCCATTCTTTGGGACCGGCTCAAGATCGCGGAAGTGGTGGGTGTAGAGGTGATCTCCCTGGACGACGCTCCCAAGGGCTACGCGGCCTTTGATTCCGGCGCGCCAAAGAAGTTTGTGATCGACCCGCATCAGATGATTGCGAAGGCTGCTTAGGGAGGGCGGGGTGGCAGCAAAACGGAGGGCATCTTACGACGTCGCTTCACATAAACTGCCCCGGTCGTTGGCACTCCGGATTCCCACTAGACGGAAGATTCAGGCGCAACGGGCCACACTGTTGCGAAGTTTGYCTGCGCCGACGGCGGCGCCATGGGCACGCTCAATGCTTGCGGTTGCGAATACGGCGCGCAAGACCAGCTTTATTTGCACTCTAGGCCGAGCGAAGTGCAGGGAATATAAGTGATACGAGATGGTACTTGATCCAGCTTCACCAGAGCTCGTGCTAGCGATAGTAGGTACGGGCGCCATGGGCCGGGGCATTGCCCAGATCGCGGCACTGGGCGGGATCACTGTCCTGCTGTATGACGCACGGGACGGGGCAGCCGAGGAGGCGCGGGGTGCCGTGGCTAGCGCGCTGTCCCGCCTTTCATCGAAGGGGCGTTTGCCGGAGGAGGATGCCCATGCTGCCGCCGGGAGGCTGGTAACGGTCGATGTGCTCGATGACGTCAGACCTGCCCATATCGTGCTGGAGGCGATTGTCGAAGACCTGGAGGCGAAGCGGGCCTTGTTCCGCGCGCTGGAGGCAATCGTCTCACCCGGCTGCGTTCTCGCGACGAATACCTCTTCACTCTCCGTAACTGCTATCGCGGCCGCCTGCGCGCGGCCGGAGCGAGTCGTGGGTTTCCACTTCTTCAATCCGGTTCCGCTGATGAAGGTCGTCGAGGTCATCGATGGCGTCCGGGGCGATCGTGCGATTGGCGACGCCATGATGGGACTGGCGAAGCGCTTGGGCCACGCTCCGGTCCGCGCCAAGGATACTCCTGGCTTCGTGGTCAATCACGCCGGCCGTGGATTCGGCACTGAAGCGCTGCGGCTAATAGGCGAGGACGTTGCCACCCCATTGGAGATAGATGCGATCATGCGGGATCAGGCGGGGTTCAGGCTCGGTCCTTTCGAACTCTTCGATCTGGTCGGGCTCGACATTTCCGTGCCGGTGATGGAATCGGTCTACCGGCAATACTTTGACGAGCCGCGTTTCCGCCCATCAGTGCTGGCGACCCAGCGCCGCGCTGCAGGCCTGCTCGGACGAAAGAGCGGGGAAGGATACTACCGCTACGTCGAGGGTAGTCCGGTCCGGATGAAAGCGCAGGCGCTGCCGCAGGATCGGCCCAGCGCCGTGTGGATTAGTCCGGCGGATCCGGTTTTGGCTCAGCGAGCGGTCGATCTGTTCACCGCCTTGGGGACACCGCTGGAAAGCAGTGTTTGTCCCAGTGCGCAAGCGCTATGTATCGTGACGCCTCTGGGTGAGGACGTCAGCAGTTGCTGCGCACGGGAGCTATTGGATGCGAGACGCACAGTCGGGCTGGATCTCTGCTTTGATACTTCCCGACGGCGTACGTTGATGCTTTCCCCCGTGACGGACCCGGCTTTTCGGCGTGCGGCTCACGGTGCGCTCGGCTCCGATGGCGCGGGCGTGAGCATTGTGCGGGACAGCGTGGGGCTTGTGGCCCAGCGGATCGTGGCGACAATCATAAATATCGCTTGTGATATGGCACAGCAGGGGATCGCAACTCCGGCGGATATTGATAGGGCAGTTATGCTTGGTCTTGGCTATCCGATGGGGCCACTCACGTGGGGTGATCGTCTGGGAGCGCGTACGGTGCTGAAGTTGCTCGACAACATGATGCAACTGAGCGGCGACCCGCGGTACCGGCCTTCCCCCTGGCTTCGTCGGCGGGCACAACTGTCTGCCTCGCTGCATTCTGAAGAGCCGGCCTTGTCATACTGAACACCAGACAATCGCGAACGCTGAGTTGTGTAACGCCACTCACGGAGGCACCGTTCGCAATGCGGCTCGCGGTGGCATGCATATCTCGATTATCCCCGCCCGTCGTGCGACCCACGAATTCAGCGATGCAATAGAGAACGATCCCGGCGCTTCGCGATGAGGCCGAGCAAAGCTCCACGCTCCRCATTCCACTCTTTGGGGCGAACACTGGCACCAGTGCGGGAACCATGGGTCATGGGGAAAACGTAACAAGAAGATGATTTCAGAGCAATTTAGGGACACGTTGCGCGTCGTGGCCGAACTGACCACGACGCAGTTCGAGGAGTTGCAGGCAACGATGGAAGGTATGCAGGCCAAAGACACCCATCATCCGGCCATCGGGATGGGACATGGGGGAAAGCTCGCGATTGTCAACAGGGAGGCGGCGCTTCCTCGAGCGTTGCAGACCAGGGGAGGCGTGATCCCTGGACGCGTCCATCCTGGGAGTTCAACCGGCTCCAGGCCTGCCGCCATGGACAGCTTGCCTTTCGTGGCCACATTCAGTAGCGCGAATTCGTCACTGGCAGCGACCGCCAACGATCCTCAGAAGGCCAGCTCCTTCCCGATCGTAGTGCGGGTGGATATGGCGGATGACGCAACTGTCGTTGCGCAAACGCCAGCAAGCGGATTCACACAGAATGCCGACGCCGTGGCGGATTCAGGCGTGTTCCCCGAGCAGCAATGCGCCGTCCTCGTTCTGCTGCTTGAAGTGTTGCCCGACAAGGTGGTAGCGCAGCATTTCTCCATGACGGAAAGGGCTGCCAAGGAGCACGACATTGCGGTCATCTGGCGGCTTGGTGTAACCAGGCGCAAGCAAGCCATTCTGATTGCAAAACGCCAACCGCTAGCACAGGCCCCAGGCTGTAAGCACTCGCGTACCAATCCCGGCGCACGGGACGACAACAGCCCCACTCGGCAGGTCGGGACAATCACTTCGGCGCCGCCCGCAGGGCTGGGTCTTACCCAACGCCAGGGAACGGTACTCAATTTGCTTCTCGAGGGATTATCCAACAAGCTCATTGCGCGCCGTCTCGGTCTGGCTGTAAACACGGTGAAGGAACATGTGTCTGCCATCTTGCAGCGGCTCGACCTGCGCTCCCGTGCTGAAGTAATCTCGCTCCTGGAACTGCGCGTGGGCGCCGAGCAGACGGGTGGCAGCTTGTCACTCACCGCCGCGCCGGCAGGCGTGCAGGATAGAACGACCGAATCGGCACAGCGTACCCAAATTACCCCGGAAGCCATGGGCCTGACCCAGCGCCAGGGCTCAGTCCTGATTCTGCTACTTGAAGGATTGCCAAATAAGGTCATCGCACGGCGCCTGGGCTTAACGGAGAATACGGTCAAGCAGCACGTGTCCGGCATCCTGCAGCGGCTGAGACTGCGAACCCGGACCGAAGCGATTTCGCGAATGAAACGCTACCATGTGCGACACATGGCAACGGTTGGCCAGCCTTGAGCATCGCCAGTTGCAGTCGACCCACCCTCCGCCGCCCCCAGTGTGGCCCGCGGGCACGGGTGTGTCGTCGGTGTGGATTCTGTCGGTTCACATCGCATACTGGCGAATGGTCTCGCCCCGCGGTCGCAGCAGCGCACTACTTGATGAATTGGAGGGGGATTGTGCGTGATCCCCTATCGCAGGCATTCGTCGATCACGCAGTTGGTCGGTCAACTGCAGCGATCGTGTCCGGCGCCGGACGCGTACGCCAGGTCTATGTTGGCATTAAKGGCTGCATCTACAGATGACCCATTTTCTCTCGCTTGGTCCGCAGGTAGCGCCGATTCTCGGCGTTCTCGGGAATGTGCAAGGGCACTTGTGCCAGGACATTCAGCCCGTGCGCAGCCAGGGCTGCCCGCTTCGTGGGATTGTTGCTGAGCAATCTCACTGTGCTGGCGCCAATGTCGAGGACAATATGGGCCGCCTCATCGTACGTGCGGGCGTCGACGGCGTGGCCGAGATGGGTATTGGCGTCGACGGTATCGAACCCCGCGTCCTGGAGCCGATACGCGAGGATCTTCTCCGCAAGTCCAATGCCCCGGCCCTCATGGCCGCGTACGTAGACAACGATGCCGCAGCCCTCGTCTGCAATACGACGGAATGCAAGCTGGAGCTGCTCACCACAGTCGCATCTGAGTGACGAAAATGCGTCGCCGGTCAGGCACTCGGAATGCACTCGGACCAGACATCCCGGTGTTTGTGCGGGATCTCCCATCACTAGCGCAATATGCTCCAGGCCGGTCGTGGTGCTTCGATATGCAATCGCCAGAAAGGTGCCGGTAGAGAGCGGTAGCCTGGCCTCGCCACAACGCTCGACCAGCCCGGTTGGCTTTGCGGATATGGCCGGAAACCGTAGCCTCCGGGCGTCGCGCAGTCTCTCCAGATGATGGTGCTCCAGCGGGGTCATGATGTCTATTTGTTCAGCGGCGGACATGCAAATTCTCTCGATGTTGGGGCGTATGGCGGTGGGGCTAGGCCGCCCAAAGGTTGGCTTTGGCTATCGCGGCCGGAGCTTCCAGAAACGACACCACCTCCAGCCCATAGCCGGCCATGCTTGGCAGACGCCGTGGGCTTGCCAGGAGCGTCATCCTGGCGATGTTCAGATCGCGCAGGATTTGCGCTCCAATGCCGTGCGTGCGCAGGTCCATTGGCTTTTGATCAAGCGCGCCACCGTCAGGCGCTGACATGTGCGACGCCAGGGCTTCCGGATCCTCGCCACAGTTCAAAAGCAGGGCGGCACCTCTCCCCGAGGCTTGCAGCTTTGCAAGTGCTCCCGACAGGGACCAGGAGTGCCGGTTGGTATTCACACTTAGAAGATCCATCATCGACATGGGTTCATGCACCCGAACGAGTACTTCGTCGGCAGCCGACCACTGGCCGCACGTTAGCGCAAGATGTGTTCCTCCGAGGTGGTCACGGAAGACGATGCAGTTGAACTCGCCCTGTGCAGTGTGCAGTATTTGCTCGGAGACTCGCTTGATCAGTGTTTCATTGCGGCTGCGGTACTCGATCAGATCTGCAATGGATCCGATTTTGAGACCATGCCTGCGAGCGAAGATCTCCAGGTCTGGCATGCGGGCCATGGTCCCGTCGTCGTTCATGATTTCGCAGATGACGGCAGCGGAAGAGCGGCCTGCCATCGCCGAAAGGTCGCAGCCGGCCTCCGTGTGCCCCGCCCGCACGAGTACGCCGCCGTCACGGGCCTGCAAGGGAAAGATGTGCCCCGGCTGAACGAGATCGCCCGGTGTTGCATCTCGTGCAACCGCTGCCTGCACGGTTCTGGCGCGGTCGGACGCCGAGATCCCGGTAGTGACGCCGCGGGCCGCCTCGATGGAGACCGTGAACGCGGTGCCGTGTGCAGCACCATTGCGAGTGGTCATCGGTGGCAGGCGCAGGCGCTGGCAGTGCTCGCGTGTCAGTGTCAGGCAGATTAGCCCGCGACCATGCTTGGCCATGAAATTGATGGCATCCGGGGTGATGTGGTCGGCGGCGATCACGAGATCGCCTTCGTTCTCTCGGTCTGCATCGTCGACCAGTATCACCAAGCTGCCGGCAGCGAGATCGGCCAGGAGTTCCGGGATCGTAGATAGAGAGGGGTTCATGGGTACTCTAGGTTGGGATTGCCGCTGTGCGGGCTTGTGGCCGGCGGTGAGTGTTGCTCTTGGCTTCTATTGAAGCGTCTCGAGTGGCACAGATCTAGCCAGATAATGGGCAAACGATGTCCGGAAATCCTCGGCACCACCCCGCCGATATCCGCGCCCTATGCTGAGCCTGCGCGATATCGAGGAAGTGCTGTTCGAGCTGAGCGGTGACCCTGCGTGCCAATGCCAAACGTTTGAAAAGTTCTTTGACAACAAGACGGCCGGCAACCCCAACTACACCTCGATCATCGATGAGCGTCAGTACAAACGCATCCAGAGACTGCTCGATGATGCGCGCGCCAAGGGCGCGCGCATCGAGTCATGCGGGCCGATGCCAGTTGGCAAAGAGCGAACGCTGCCGCTGCAGATCGTTACGGACGTCACCCCCGACATGCTGGTGATGACCGAAGAACTCTTCGGCCCCATCCTGCCGGTCGGCCCGTACGACACGATGGACGAGGCGATCGGCTTTATCAATGAGCACGCGCGGCCCCTGGCCCTGTACTGCTTCAGCCGCGACCGCGCCGAGCGCGACGATTTACTCGGCCGTACGCACTCGGGCGGCGTCTCGGTCAACGACTGGGGCTGGCATGTGGTGAATCACGACGCACCCTTCGGCGGCATCGGCAACTCGGGCATGGGCAACTATCACGGGGAAGAGGGCTTTCGCGAGTTGTCCCATGCCAAGACCGTGTTCAAGCGGCAGCGCTTCTTCCCCATCGACCTGTTCTATCCACCCTACGGAACGGTCATCCAGCGCCTGGTACTGCGGTTCTTCCTCGGCCGGGCCGATCCCGCTCTGGGGGCCTCGAACAAGCACTGAAGCAAGAGTACGGCCACGACGATATGGGCCGTCGTTGGCCAGCACGTTCGGTCCGGTGTCCACTTTCGGGCGCGGTGCGCTACCGCAATGCGCACGGGCGGGGCTGGGACGGCCGCGGCGCCATGCCGGACTGACTGTAGCGGGCGATCCGCGCCAGGCAGACGGTGGAACATTTCCGGGTGCCCATCGCGGGCCCGCAAGCACCTAGCTCGCTGCGCTATCCTTCGCGAAGCGTTCTGCGTAATTTTTTGGGGTCACCCCGAACCGACGCGTGAACGCCTTGCGTAGCACGTCAAAGCTGTTGTAGCCATAGCGCCGTGCGATTTCCTCCGTCGACCGCCCACCTAGTTCGAGCGCCCGGCACACTGCTTCGAGTCGGACGGCCTCGACGTACTTTGCTGGCGTAGTCTTCAGTTCTCGCTGGAAGGTGCGTATCAACGTCCTGACGCTGGTTGCGAGCCTATCTGCCAGGACTTCTACCGTAAGGCTCGCTTCGAGGTGCTCGCTGATCCAGAGGCACAGTTCATCCAGGCTTGAGCCGGCCGTGCGCTGGGACTGAAGGGCGACGCTGAATTGCGCCTGTCCGCCCGGACGTCGCAAGAATAGGACAAGATTCTTGGCGATCTCCAAGGCCACATTGTCCCCCATGTCTTCGCCGACCAAGGCAAGCGCAAGGTCGATACCCGCCGATACTCCAGCGGAGGTGTAGATGTTTCCGTCTTTCACCCATATTGGAGTCGGATCGACCTGCACCTTGGGATAGCGTTCGGCCATGCTTTGCGCCACACCCCAATGGGTCGTTGCCCTGCGACCATCCAGGAGTCCTGCTTCAGCCAATGCGAACGCTCCGACGCATATCGAGCATATGCGCCGCACTGTCCGCGCGCGCGTTCGGAGCCACTCCATGGTGGCCTTGTCCAGCTGATCTGATGATCTGAAGCCCGAAGCCACGATCAACGTGTCGATTGGCCTGTGTGCACGACGCTCCTGTTCAAGCGTCCTGTGTCCCTTGAGTCCAATGCCGGTTTCGCTCTCGATGTATATGTCGGCGCCCGCACAAACCAGTTCCAGTGYATAGGGTGCAGTTTTGCCCTCGTGAAGCCGATTCGCGAAGGCAAATACTTCCGCCGGGCCGATGACGTCGAGCGCATCGACGGGTGGCAATCCCAAGATCACAACTCGCCTCGGCATCGCCCCTGCACGCGGGCCGCGTGATGTCTTCCGTTCCCTCATCGAGGCCTCGCCTTCCGACCAAAAGCCCATTCTGGCACAAATCATCCAAAAACAGTCATTTTTGCCAACCCCGGGCGACCTACACTGGGAACCTGATCAACTTGATATTTGCGGAGGACATGTGGGCACACCTGTCATCATCGGGGGCGTTAGCGATCCCGATTCCGAGCTTACCCGTAAAGCTGCCTCGCTCGTCGAGCGCGTCCATTCCAAAGCGATGTGGGGTCACGTACACCGGACGTGGTGGTGGTCTGAATTCCTTGGTCAGAAGCGTGGGTTGAAGTATGACCGCGAGGCCGTCTACCTTGCCTCGTTGCTGCACGACCTGGGACTTACGGAAGAATTTGCTGCCGATCAACGCTTTGAAGTCGATGGCGCCGATGCCGCCAGCCGATTCCTGCTGGCGAACGGCTACGCGGAATCGAAGGCACAACTGGTCTGGGACGCGATCGCGCTTCACGCCAGCGCCGGCATCGCCGACCGCAAGGAGCCGGAAGTCGCTCTTGTCCACATGGGTGCCCATGTGGACGTCATGGGGCTCTGGATCGAGGAACTTACACCGTCCCTCATCGACGATGTCCTGCAACTCTATCCGCGTCTGGGATTCAAAGCCGCGTTTCAGGCGGCGCTAGCTGAAGTTGCACGGAAGAAGCCCCACACGGCAATTGGCACGGGACTAGCAGATATCGGACGTCGTCACGTGCATGGTTTCGAGATTCCGAACGTTTGCGACCTGCTCGACCACGCCCCTTTCGAAAGCTGAACCGCGGTCTTGCCGGAGAGGATGGCTCTCCGGCAGCTGAGACGCCGTCCTGATTCGATAAGCTCATTGTCGATTGCAGGTCACGAAGCGGCAATTATCAGCAGTTGCGGCGGCCATCCGCCGGTTCGTCGCCGAACTGTGACGCGGTGTCCTCAAGCCCAAATCACTTGGGGCTTGTTACCCGGTTTATTGAAATCGTCTGGCTGATGTCCCTTACCCCCCCCTCAAGCCTAATCCACGTCGCTTGAGGTGCGGCGGGTCAATACAGTTGGCCGTCCGCCGCAAGCGGTCCGCCGCGACGCACGCGTGGATTCCTGAAAGCATGTTGTGCGATGGCTGATTGCTCACCGGAAATGGCGTGCGCGGGCTTGTGCTGTTCAGCGAGTGGCATCAATCCAGGACTCACCGATGTCCTGTTCATGGGTTAGACGATGAAACGCACAAGTACCGATTCCGCACCTGTCGGCGAGCGGCTGGACTATTGGCGAGACGCTATCAGTCGCGCCTTCGTCAAGCTGGACGTTGACCCCGCCAAGCTCAATGGAGGGCGGCAGTTTTCTGGTTGCATCGCCCAGAGCGATCTCGCGGACATTGAACTTGCGGTGGTGAATTCCAGTGGCCAGCATGTGCGACGGACTTCGCGACTGATCCGGCAGACTCAGGAGGAACTGTTCCTGGTCAGCTTCCAATTGGCAGGTGAGGGGGAAGTACGCCAAGATGGTCGACGTGCGGTACTTGCAGCTGGCGATTTTGCGATCTATGACAGCACGCGTCCCTATGAACTCGTGTTCCGGGAGGACTTCGAACAACTGGTGGTGACGGTGCCACGCGACCGGCTGCGGGTGCGAGCACCGTCGGCGGAGCGGTTGACGGCCGTCGCCATTCGCGGCAGTCAAGGCATAGGGCGCCTGCTAGGGGAGTTGGTGGCGGGATTGCCAGAGCATGCAGAGGCGATGGCTGGTCAGACACAGGCGTCTGTTTCCGACGCCGTGCTCGATCTCGTCGCTGCGGCTCTTGCGACTTTGCCGGCTTCGCAGGCCGGATCGCTACCGACCTTGAAGCTGTTTCACTTGAACCGGATCAAGTCCTATATTCACGAACATCTATCCGACCCGGACTTGAGCATCAGCTCGATCAGCGAAGCGCTCGGTATGTCCGTCAGCTCACTGTATCGGGTGTTCGAGGTGGAACCGTGTTCGCTTGCCGAGTGGATCTGGGATCAGAGGCTGCAGGCATGTCGGGCGACGCTGCTCGACGTTGCCTGTTCCGGGTTAAGCATCAAGCAGGTCGCTCTGAGCTGGGGGTTCAACGATCCCGCACACTTCAGCCGCGCGTTCCGGAGGCGGTTCGGCCAAAGCCCGGCTGCGTTCCGCTCGCGCGACTAGCAGCCGGGCCGTCCAGTCCCTGTGAGACGGCTTGAACCGAGGCGTCGTTTGAACGCTCAGGCCTGTTCACCTTCTTCGAGCTCGGTATGCTCGACGGCCCGCATGCCCGCGGAGTTGCCGTTTGCGCTTTGGCTGGGCTTCGCATACACGACACGAGGCTTTGGATTGCGGTCCAGCAGCAGTTGTGTCACGTCAGGGCGAGAGTAATGCCCGGCCGGATCAGCAGCTGCCTTCGCGAGGGTGATGGCGGCCAGGTCAATGTCCGCATACAACAGCCCCTCCGCGTCCGCAGGCAGCGGATCGGCCAGCGACCGTCCGTCGGGACCGTAGATTTGCGCGTGGCCGCCCCCCAGCTTGAGGAGCGCTTGCTGCTCGGGTGTCTCGCAAAGCATGTCGATCATCTTTTGCGAAACCGTCGCGCACGGCGCAACCACGAAGCACTGGCCCTCGACCGCATACAACCGACTCGCGGCGTTGTTTACCTCTGGTCCGAGCGCGTAAGCCGCGTCGACGTAAAGGGAGAAGCTGGGCCAGGCGGCGATATGGACCTGCTCATTCTGAGCATACATCGCGTATTTGGTAAGTGGCTGAAGATGTTCCCAGCAGCAAAGGGCGCCAACCCTGCCGAGGTTGGTGTCGTGAACAGCCAGGTCACTGCCGTCGCCTTCGCCGAAGATCGCGCGTTCGACATGCGTGGGTTTCAGCTTGCGGCGCGTGGCAATGGTCTTCCCTTCAGGGCTCAGGATGGCCTGGGCAATGTACAGGCTTCCAGCGTCTTTCTCGCTGAAGCCAAGCACAACGGTGATGTTGCAACGCGATGCCGCTTGGGCGACGCGCTCAAACTGCACGCTGTCGATGACCATCGAATTGTCGTGGTATGCCTGGATGAATTTCATTCCCCAGATCGGCGCACCAAGCCAGGCAAACCACGGATAGCCAGGTATCCACGTTTCAGGGAAGGCAATGAGACTTGCGCCGCCTCGGGCGGCCTCTTCGATGAGCGCAATCGTCTTGTCAATGGTTGCCTCGAGATTCAGAAACTCTGGCGCCGCCTGGACAGCAGCTACCCGATAGCGGGGATGTTCAATGGGCATAGTGGTCTCCTGATGTGTGGTGCCCAAGCATAGGCGGAAAAGATCCGACTCCCTTGTCTGAGATTCCTGCCTGTCTTGTGCTGGCTTCTTGGGATGCCTTGCTTGCGTGGGCGAACTCATATCAGACTACGCAGCTATTCGCTGAGGGCTTTAGCGCTTCACTCGCACCGTCGTTCTATGCGGGGCCGCTGCGGAGCTCGTACGCGTTGCTGAAGTCCAATCCACAGCGGCTAAAGTGCGAGCAAACCCGAAGTGAGCAGAATGCATACATAACCTACGAATAGAACTGCACGGCTTGCAGTTTTGCCTGTGCGCTTCGCAGCCTCGCCTTCCGTCAGGGATCTGATCGCAACTGGCTCGGCATAGGACTTTCGGTCATCCATTCCGGCCAGGATTCACCTGCCGGATACTCGGGCTAGGGCTTGTCAGGCGCCAGACACTTGCTGACGAGTCCGGCATATCGCTGAAGGTGTGCGCAAACGGGAAGCGTTCATATAGATTACCCCGTATGGCACACACGTCCTTTTTCGCCAATAATGACCCCACATCCATCACTGGACGAGGGCGACCATGCGATACAGTCCCGATGCCATCCGCACCGTCGCCCTGGTCGGGCATGCCGGGTGTGGCAAGACATCGCTTGTCGAAGCGCTGCTGCACCAGGGCGGCGCCTTACACGCGCCCGGCAGCGTGGAGCGCGGCACCACGGTCAGCGATTTCGACCCGTTCGARCGCAAATATCATCACTCGCTGAACTCTGCCGTCGTCCATCTGCACTATAGGGACACGCGCATCTATCTGCTGGATACTCCCGGATATCCGGACTTTTCGGGGCTGTCGATCAGTGTCCTGCCCGCTGTAGAGACTGCCGTCATCGTCATCAATGCACAGACCGGCATCGAAATGACCACCCGGCGCATGATGGCGTGGGCGGAGGAACGCAAGCTCTGCAGAATGATCATCGTGAACGGTATTGATGGCGAAAAGGTCGACCTTCCGGGGCTTCTGACGCAAATCCAGGCGACCTTCGGCATGGGATGCCTGCCCATCAATCTGCCGGCGCAAGGCGGCCGCGAGGTGGTGGATTGCTTTTTCAACCCTGCCGGCGACGCCGATTTCCTGTCTGTTGCTGCGGCGCACAACGCGCTGGTCGATCAAGTGGTCGAGATCGACCCAGCCCTGATGGAGCTATACCTGGAGCAGGGCGAGGCCATCAACCCGGAGCAGTTGCACGAGCCCTTCGAACGGGCGCTGCGCGAAGGTCATCTGGTGCCGATCTGCTTCACGTCAGCGGCCAACGGCGCCGGCATCGCGGAATTGCTCGATGTGTTCGTCCGGCTCCTGCCCAATCCCTTGGAAGGGAACCCGCCGCTCTTCTATCGCGACGCTGGCGGCCGCAAGGAAGTCGTGCGCGCCGAGCCGGTCGCGGACAGGCATGTGCTGGCCCACGCCTTCAAGATTGTCATGGACCCATACATCGGCAAAATGGCCGTGTTTCGCATCCATCAGGGCACGATCAGGCGCGATAGCCAGCTTTATATCGGTGACCGGCGCCAGCCATTCAGGGTCGCTCATCTCATGATGCTGCAGGGCAAGGAGCACGTGGACGTCACGCAAGCCGGGCCAGGCGATATCTGCGCCACGGCCAAGGTCGACGAGATCGGCTTCGATGCCGTGCTGCACGACGCCCCCGAGGACGGCAACATCCACCTGACCCCGCTCCACTTCCCCATGTCCATCTATGGTCTGGCGATCGAGCCTGCACGCCGAGGCAACGAGCAGCGCCTCTGGGAGATTCTGCAGAAACTGAGTGCGGAAGACCCGTGCCTGCGCATCGAACACCCGGCCGGCACCAACGAGACGGTGGTACGCGGCCTGGGCGAGTTRCACCTGCGCCTCATGCTGGAGCGACTCTCCGAGCAGTACAAGCTCGAGGTCGTGACACGGCCACCGACRATCGCCTATCGGGAAACCATCGGCRCCMGSGCCGAGGGGCAYTRTCGCCACAAGAAGCAAACCGGGGGCGCCGGGCAATTCGGCGAAGTCATGCTGCGCGTCGAGCCACTGCCGCGAGGCACTGGTTTCGAGTTCGTCGACGCCGTCAAGGGCGGCGCCATCCCAGGCCAGTTCATTCCCGCCGTGGAAAAGGGCATCCTGCAGGTCATCGACAGCGGACCGCTTGCCGGCTTCCCGATGCAGGACGTGCGCGTCACCGTCTTCGACGGCAAGAGCCATCCAGTCGACTCCAAGGAAGTGGCATTCGTCTCCGCGGGGCGGAAGGCCTTCGTCGATGCGGTGCTGAAAGCCCAGCCCATCCTGCTTGAGCCTATCGTGGACATTGAGGTGATGACGCCGGAAGCGTCGATGGGTGACATCATCGGCGAYCTGTCCGCCAAGCGCGGGCAGGTTCACGGCACACGCACGGCCGCCGGCAACGCCGTGGTCGTTGTAGGGCAGGTCCCATTGTCCGAACTCAACGACTATCAATCGCGCCTGAACGCGATCGCTGGCGGACACGGCAACTACAGCATTCAGATCAGCCACTACGATCCGACGCCCCCCGCCCAGCAGGAGCGCATGGCGTCGAAACACAAAGAAGCAGGGCGATAGCGGGGCCCGGCTCCAGCATTAGTACCGTCGGCCGGCCGTTAGCCGGATCTTGATTTGGCCGCCCTGACGGTCCGGCCGGCCCCGGCTTCGCTCGTGGTAGATTCCTTTCGCTGTCTTCACGCCTTTGCGGTGCAAAGCCGAGCGGGTGTTTGCCCTTGCACCGGCTCGCGAGTTGACAGCTTTCTGCGGCAACGGTGACACATTTACATCTGATACGGTCTACGGCTGCTGCTGCACGGCCATCCAATACACATGCATCCTCAATCGTCCGATCTAGTTGGTCATCATCCGTCCATCGTCGCGTTGCGCGACCTGGTGACGCGCGTCGCGCGCAGCCAGGCCCGCACGGTGCTGATTTATGGCGAGACCGGGACCGGCAAGAGCCTGATTGCCCGGATGCTCCATGAGCAGTCTGCCCGCGCCGCGCGCGACTTCATCGATATCAATTGCGCGGCGATTCCAGCCCAGTTACTGGAATCGGAACTGTTCGGCCACGAGCGAGGCGCATTCACCGGGGCCGTGGTCAAGAAGGAAGGGCTGATCGAGGCGGCCAATGGCGGCACGGTATTCCTGGATGAAGTGCGTGAGCTGGACCCGGTGATGCAGTCGAAGATCCTCACGTTGCTCGATACCCGACGGTTCCGGCGCGTGGGTGCGGTCAAACCGATCAGCGTGGACGTGCGCTTCATCGCGGCCACCAACAAGATCCTGCTGGGCGAAGTCAACGCAGGGAATTTTCGCGAGGATCTCTACTACCGCCTGCAAGTCATCGCCATCAATATCCCGCCGCTACGCGAGCGCGGCGACGACATCTTCCTGCTGGCCCATGCGGCGCTGGAACGCTACAACCTGCAGTACGGCAGTCGGATGCGGCATTTCGACCCCGAGGTGGCGCGCATCTTCCGCAGCTATCGCTGGCCGGGCAATGTGCGCGAGCTGGAGAACCTGCTCGAACGGATCTGCCTGCTGGAGGAGGGCGATACGGTGCTGCCCGGGCATTTGCCCGCGCGTATCCTGCGCGAGGTCTCCGGCGCTCGTGCCACGGAGAAGCTGCCCGCGCCGCGGGCCCGTGGCGACGCAGGCACCGATGTGCACGACAATCCGCAGGACGACGGCGGGCTCGACTATTCCACGGCGACGGCTCGCTTCCAGACCGGTCTGGTACGCGCTGCGCTTCGCCACGCCGACGGCAACATCGGCATCGCAGCGGAACGGCTCGGTCTGACGCGCCATGCATTGCGACACCAGATGATCAAGCTGGGTATCACCGATGCGTGAAAATCGCACGCGCTGCGTGTGAATCGCGCGTTAAATCCGCGCATGGTATTTTTGCGTTCCGTTTAGTGCGTTGATTTAAAAGGAGAATTGTCAATTCTTGAGTCTGGCATGGATTTCGCTGAAAGGGTTCCAGGACGGGCATCGGTGCCCGCGAACGCTCTGGAGACCTGACACATGCAGTCACTGAAGATCATCTGCCCCAACGGCCATCTTGGCTTTGCGCCGTTGCGCATCGCCAGCTTCGAACTGGGCGTGGAAGCCGGGCCGGACTACATCGCCGCCGACTCGGGCAGCGATGACGTGGGGCCAGTGCCGCTGGGGTCCGATACCTCGACCAGCCCCGAGGCATGGCAGCGCCACGACCTCGAGCAGATGCTGCTGGCATCGCGCAAGCTTGGCGTGCCGATGATCATCGGCTCGGCTGGCGATACCGGCACCAACAGCCGTGTGGACCTGTACGTTCGCATCATCCAGGACCTGGCCCGCCAGCACGGGCTAAAGCGCTTCAAGCTCGGCTACTTCTATTCCGAGGTGGACAAGGGCCTGCTGCGCGCGAGACTCGACGACGGCGATGCGATCACGGGGCTGGACGGCTTTGCCGACCTCACGCACGACGAACTCGCTGCCACCGAGCGCGTTGTCGCCATGGCCGGCGTGCATCCGTACGTCGAATTGCTGCGCCAGGGCGCCGATGTCATCATCGGGGGCCGCAGCTCCGACGCGGCCTTGTTCGCCGCGCCCGCGCTGCATCATGGCTTCTCGGCGGACCAGGCGTACTACCTGGGCAAGGTGCTGGAATGCGCGTCGTTCTGCGCGGAGCCTTATGGCGGCAAGGAGACCGTGATGGGCACGATCTCGCACGACGATGTGCGCGTCACCGCCATGCACCCCGAGCAGCGCTGCACCGTGGCGTCCGTGGCGGGCCATGCGATGTACGAGCGTTCAAATCCATACGACGAATTCGTGGCCGGCGGCCGCCTCGACATGCGCGACTGCCGCTACGAACAGGTGGACGAGCGCACCACCCGGATCACGGGGTCGCGCTTCCACGCTGACGAAGCGGTGCGCGTCAAGCTCGAAGGCTCTGGCAAGGTGGGCGAACGCTACGTGGGGCTGTGCGGCGTGCGCGATCCATACACGATCGCCAATATCGACCGCGTCATGGCATGGGCCCGGGAGCAGGTGCGACTGCGCTTTGGCGACGAAGGCTACCAGCTTCATTACAGCGTCTACGGGCGCGACGGCGTGATGGGCGAGCTGGAGCCGCTGCGCGACCGGCCCGGCCACGAGCTCGCCGTGCTGGTGCAAGGCGTGGCGCCCACGCGCGAGATGGCCGAGGAAGTGACCATGACCGGGCTGCGCCAGATGTTCTACGCGCGGCTGCCCGACGTGAAGGGCACGGCCGGATCGGTGTCGTTCCCGCTGGACGAAGTGCTGCAYGCGAGCGCGGCTTACCGCTGGACGCTCAACCACACCATCGCCGTGCACGATCCGCTGGCGCTGTTTCCCACACACCTCGTCCACGCGGGCGTCTGATGCAAGCCATCCTGGAGCCGAATATGCCTACTCAGAAACTGCACGAACTGGCCAAGACCATCCGCAGCAAGAACGCCGGCGTGAACAAGATCACGTTCGACATCATCTTTCGCGAGGCGGCGCAGTATGAGCGCGTCAAGCGATCCCGCGCGATCACGCGCGAATCGATGGCCGCGCTGTACCGCATTCCGGTGGAGCGCATCTCCGATTTCGTCGAATACGATCCCGCGCTGGCCATCAAGTTCACGATCTATCGAAACCGCCCCAGCGGCTGCGCGGGCGATGGCGACATCTTCGGGGCCCAGCAGTACGCGCCGCTGCTGGACCTGGACGTGCCGGCCTGAGCGGCTCGCCCCCTTGAATGATGTCATTTTCATTTCCACGCTGATCCCGGAGGTGCCGTAATGCGCTGGTATCGAACGACGTATTTTGACATTGCAGGCCGTCTGCTGGCGGCGCTGCTGCTGGTTGGCGCGGCTGGGGCCGCAGGCGCCCAGACTTCTGCGCCAGCGGCGCCCGACGCGGTGCCGCCGCTGGTGCGGCTGGTGGTACCGTTCACGGCCGGCGCCAGCAACGATGTCATCGCTCGCGGTTTGGCCCAAGGTCTGGCTCGGCGCCTGGGCACGACCGTGATCGTGGAGAACAGGCCGGGTGCGGCCGGTGTGGTGGGGTCCAACTTCGTCGCCAAGTCACCGCACGATGGATCGGTGCTGCTGCTGACGTCATCCACGCTGCTGACCGCGGCGGCCACGCAACCGAACTCGCCGTACGACCCGCTCACGGCCTTTGCGCCGGTGGCCATGGTAGCCGATGGGCCGATGCTGCTGGCCGTGTCGTCGGCGATGCCCGCGCGCACGCCCGCGGAGGTGCTGGCCGCAGCGCGAGCCAAGCCGGGCAGCATCACCTATGGGTCCGCCGGCGTCGGCTCGCTGGGGCAGATGGCCACGGAACTGATGTGCGTGTCGTCGGGTGTCAGCATGATGCACGTGCCGTACAAGGGCGCGTCCAATGCGTTGATCGACCTGGCGGCCGGGCAGATCGACGTAATGATCTCCAACTACAGTTCGCTGGCCACGCTGATCAAGTCGGGCAAGGTGCGTCCGCTGGCCGTGACGTCGCACGAGCGCAATCCTGCGTTTCCGGATCTGCCGCCTCTGGGCGCATCGGTTCCCGGCTATGTGGCCGACATCTGGGTGGGCGTGCTGGCGCCGGCCGGCACGCCGGCGCCGCTGGTGGAACGGCTTAACCGCGAGATCGCGGCGGTGGCGACATCGGATGACCTGAAGGCGACGCTGGCCCAGGACGGCGCCCGGCCGTCCGCCGCCAGTGCGGACGTGTTCGGCAAACGGATGAAGCAAGAGCTGGCGTTGTGGAAACGGATCGCCACAGAGCGCAAGATCGTGGCGGAGTAGCGACCAGGCAGGGCATCGCGCTCGGGTGCCGCTGTATCCGTTTGTCGGTGGTTCAGAACGCGGGGATGATCGATCCCTTGAACTGCGCATTGATGAAGTTGCGCACTTCGTCGGATTGATAGGCCTTGACGAGCTTGCTCACCCACGGCTTGTCCTTGTCCTGAGGGCGCGCGGCAATCAGGTTGGCGTACGGGCCGCGTGCATCCTCAATGGCGATGGTGTCTTTCTGCAAGGACAGTCCCGCCTGGTAGGCATAGTCATTGTTGATCGATGCCGCCGCGAGGTCGGGCAGCGCGCGCGGCAGTTGGGCGGCGTCGAGTTCCACCAGCTTGAGCTTGCGCGGATTCTCCACCACATCGAGCGGCGTCGCGTTGACGCCGTTCTGGCCCACGCCTGCTTTCAGCTTGATCAGTCCTGCCTTCTGCAGCAATAACAATGCGCGGTTGCCGTTTGACGGATCGTTCTGGATACCGATCTTCGCGCCCTCCGGAAGTTCATCGACGCCGCGATACTTCTTGGAGTAAATCCCCAGCGGCGCAGTGATCGTCAAGCCAACCGGCACTATCCTGTAGCCGCGCGTCCTGATCTGGCTGTCGAGGAATGGCTTGTGCTGGAAGGCGTTCGCGTCCAGGTCGCCGGATGCCAACGCCTCGTTGGGCTGCAGGTAGTCGTTGAACACCACCACATCGATCGTCAGGCCGTCGCGGGCGGCCACCTTCCTGACCAGGTCGAAGATCTGCTCCTGGTTACCGGCCGAGATGCCCACCTTGATCTTCGTCTTGTCCGGCRCACCTTGCGCCAAGGCGGATCCGATGCCTGCGACCACGCCAATGCCAACCCCAAGCGCCACGATGAGGGCGCGCACCCGCTTGTTCATAGTTATGGTCCCCGAATGGAAATGAGCCGGAAGCGGGCGCTACGCGTGACCAGCATGTCCCGCGCAGCGCCCGCATTGCCGACGGTGGCTCATTGT
>NZ_JBFTND010000117.1:0-22406 GCF_056397305.1 Cupriavidus sp. 05N40 | reverse complement strand
GTTCAGGCCCTTCATGAAGAGCCTGTCGGTGCCGCCGAAGAACGCGTTGCCCTCGGTGAAGGCGAAGCTATAGCCGTAGATGGCCCACAGCAGCGACACCAGCGAGAAGATCACCAGGCACTGCATCAGCACCGACAGCATGTTCTTCGAGCGGACCAGGCCGCCGTAGAACAGGGCCAGGCCGGGCAGCGTCAGCAGGATGACGAAGGCAGTCGATACCAGCAGCCAGGCGGTGTCGCCCGTGGTCGGCACGGGTGCCGGGGCGGCGGCGGGAGCCGCTGCCTCTGCCGCGGGAGCAGCCGCTGCAGGCGCCGCGGCGGCCGGAGCCGCTGCCGGGGCCGCGGCGGCAGCCGGAGCCGAGGCTTCCGCGGCGGGCTTGTCCTGCGCCACGGCGTGGGTGGCCACGCCGATGCCGGCCGTGCCCAGGGCCAGCGCCAGGGCGCCGGTGCTCAGGATGCGCTTGATCCAGGATTTCATGTGATTAACCTCTTGTCGTTGGGCTGTGCGTCACAGCGCATCGCCGCCGGTCTCGCCGGTGCGGATGCGGATGACCTGCTCGATCGGGGCAACAAAGATCTTGCCGTCGCCGATCTTGCCAGTGCGCGCCGATTTTTCGATCGCCTCGATGGCCCGGTCGACCACGTCGTCCGGGACGGCCACTTCGATCTTCACCTTGGGCAGGAAGTCCACGATGTACTCCGCGCCCCGGTACAGCTCGGTATGGCCCTTCTGGCGGCCGAAGCCCTTGACTTCGGTCACGGTGATGCCGGACACCCCGACGTCCGAGAGCGCTTCGCGCACCTCGTCGAGCTTGAACGGCTTGATGACAGCGATGATCAGTTTCATCCGATTTCTCCTCTGAGCGGGTCGGCCCGGTATCCGCCCGGCGCCCGCTCTACCTCATGCTGGTTTAGAAAGTCTTGGTGATCGAAGCCCAGGCCGTGGCGCGGCCGACATAGCGACCGGACGTATTGGTATAGACCGAGTTGTGCGCGTTGGTGTCGATATAGGCGACCGCCAGCGCGAAGCCCTTGCCCAGGTCCTTGGTCAGGCCGATCTTCCAGTCCGTGTACGAGGCGCTGTTGATGTGCTTCACGTTCTGGTAGCCGACGTGCGCGTTCACCGTCAGGTCCCAGAAGTTCAGCGGCACGTTGGCCGTCAGGTCCACGTAGTAGCTGTACTTGCTGTCGGCAAAGCCGAACAGGTTGGTCAGCGACTGCGAATACTTCAGGAACACCGGGCCGTAGCCCGCGCCGACGTACAGTTCCGTGGTGTACGGGCGCGTGAAGCCGGCCGGGTAGTCGCCCGGGTAGTAGTACTGCAGCACGCCGGCGTCGTAGTTCCATTCCAGCCCGGCGATCGTGACGGTGTTCTTGAAACCGCCGTAGAAGTCCATCTCGATCGGCGCCGAGACCTGCGAGTTGCTGTCGCTGAGCCAGCTGATGTTCGAGTTCCAGTTACCGATGTAGAAGCCACTCGAATGCGAGTAGTCGAAGCCACCCTGGATGGCGGGGCGGTGATTGGTCTGCATCAGGCCGCGATAGCGATATTCGGTAGCCAGGGTCACATTGGCCGTGAACGTATGCGGCGAGGCCTCGGCCGCGGCGGCAGGAGCCGCCGCGGCGTCGGATGCGCTCTGGGCAAAAGCTGCGGAGCTGAGGCCGCAAAGCACAACTGCACTGGCACTGACTGCAAGGGCCAACTTCTTCATGGATTTCTTCTCCTTTTCCTCTGGCTCGGTACTCGTGTGTTTGGATTCGATAGTGAAACAAGGCTCCCGGATTCATTACTGCAACTGCCGTGCCAGGTCTGCCGCCATGCAGGAACCGTATTTTTGTGAAGAAAGGACCTCTCCCCTGCGTCATTGGAAAGCCCGCTGAGCGGCCGGCGGCACGTTAAAAGGTGTTACCAGGCCTCGCCGGCGCTTTCCCGGCGGCGCATGAAGCGCGATAATCGGCCCAAGCCGGCGGCAGGTGCCGTGCACGCACCGCGTTTGCCCGCGTTCCGGCCGGGTGCACCGTGATGCAGCACGCGAAATCCGCCCACCCATCATCCGCACCAAGGCGGTGCAAAAGGAGAATCACCATGAAACCGACCGACCTGTTCAACGATTTCCAGGCCAAGGTCAGCGAAGCCTTGCGCAACTCGCCCGCCAAGGACATCGAGAAAAACGTGCGCAGCATGATGACCCAGGGCTTCTCCAAGCTGGACCTGGTCACGCGCGAGGAATTCGACGTGCAGTCGCAGGTGCTGGCCCGTACCCGCGCGCGCCTGGAAGAACTGGAAGCCCGCGTGCTCGAGCTGGAGCGTCGCGCCGCCGGCGGCTCCGACAAGCCGGCTGCCGGCTGAAGCGCTTGGCGCGCCGCGCATCCGCCCCGGGTCGCCGATGACGCCGGGCAAGCGTCTTGTCCGCCATCATGGCCGCCGCACTCCGGCGGCCATTTTCGTTAACACTTCCTTGAAGTTTGCGGAGCAACGATGAGCCTCGCCCTGCTGCGCAGCCGGGCGCTGACCGGACTCGAGGCGCCGCTGGTGTCGGTCGAGGTTCACCTCGCCAACGGCCTGCCTGCCTGCAGCATCGTCGGCCTGGCCGACACCGAGGTCCGTGAAAGCCGCGAGCGGGTCCGCGCGGCCATCATCAACAGCCGCTTCGAATTCCCGAACCGGCGCATTACCGTCAACCTGGCCCCGGCCGACCTGCCGAAGGAATCCGGACGCTTCGACCTGCCCATCGCCCTGGGCATCCTGGCCGCGAGCGGCCAGATCCCGCTGGACGGGCTGGATGCCAGCGAGTTCGCCGGCGAGTTGTCGCTGTCCGGCGATCTGCGCCCGGTGCGCGGCGCACTGGCCATGGCGATGAGCCTGCAGCGCGACAATGCGCTGCGGCAGGCCAGCGATGCCGGGCCGCCGCGCACCTTCGTGGTGGCAGCCGAGAACGGGCCGGAAGCTGCCCTGATCGACGGGGTCACCGTCTATGCGGCGCGCTCCCTGCTGGAAGTCTGCGCTCACCTTGGCCCGCTCCCCGAGGGCCGGCTGCCGCGCGCCGAACCGCTGCTGGCTGTCGGCGGCGCCGAGCCCGCCCGCCCCGACATGCGCGACGTCCGCGGCCAGGCGCAGGCGCGCCGCGCCATGGAGATCGCCGCCGCCGGACAGCATTCGGCGCTCCTGATCGGGCCGCCGGGCACCGGCAAATCCATGCTGGCGCAGCGCTTTCCCGGCCTGCTGCCGCCCATGACACTGGAAGAAGCGCTGGAATCCGCCGCGGTGCAAAGCCTCACCGCCGCCGGCTTCCACCCCGCCCGCTGGCGCGAGCGGCCCTACCGCGCGCCGCACCACACCGCCTCGGCGGCGGCGCTGGTCGGCGGCGGCGGTAATCCCCGCCCCGGTGAAATCTCGCTCGCCCATCACGGCGTGCTGTTTCTGGACGAACTCCCCGAATTCGACCGCAAGGTGCTCGAAGTCCTGCGCGAGCCGCTGGAGTCAGGCCGCGTCACCATCTCGCGCGCCGCCCGCCAGTCCGATTTCCCGGCCCGCTTCCAGTTTGTCGCGGCCATGAACCCCTGCCCCTGCGGCTACCTCGGCCATCCGTCCCGGCCTTGCCGCTGCACGCCCGACCAGGTGCTGCGCTACCAGTCCCGGCTCTCCGGCCCGCTGCTCGACCGCATCGACCTGCAGATCGAAGTGCCCGCCCAGGACCAGCAGGAAATGCTCGATGGCCCGCCCGGCGAGCCCAGCGCCGAGGTGCGCGAGCGCGTACTGGCGGCGCGCGCCCGCCAGCAGGCGCGCCAGGGCAAACCCAACGCCGCCCTGGCAGGCCGCGAGATCGACGAGCATTGCCCGCTCGCGCCCGAAGCGCAGGCGATGCTGCGCGGCGCCATGACCAAGCTGGCCTGGTCGGCGCGCGCGTATTTCCGGGTCCTGAAGATCGCCCGCACGTTGGCGGACCTGGAAGGCGCCGAGCTATTGCAGCCCGGCCATGTGGGCGAGGCGATCCAGTACCGGCGTGCTTTGCGCACGCCGTGATTGCATCGTGAAAGACTGGGAACTGGCACGGGAGAGAGGTACTCGCGCGGTCGGCGCGAGCTTACGATATTCGCCGCTTGATTTTCATTTACACGAAGGCCAGCAAAAGCCTTCTAGGCTGCACACGGAAACACTGCGATCCCGTGAAAAATGGCGCCGTTCTCCAGTCTCACCCGATATGGCATGGCGACATGAATGCCGCCGTCGGCCGCCGATCCCAGCATGATTTTGGCGCCGATGCCACCCGAATCGAAATCCTCGTGGCTCTGCACTGCATCACTGCGCGTGAAAATCGACTTCCCCTTGAGCCATCCCTTTTTACCACCCGCCATTGCCACCAGTTGGAAATCGACGGTTGCAACAGAATTGAGGATCGAGAAGCTTGCCTTTCCACCGACCGTGCCGGCCTGCTGATTGCTATCGATATTGGTGCCGTTAACAAAAGTTATCGTGGTGACACGTGGCGCGCCGCACCGATAGGTCCAATTGCCAGGCATCGCCCTTAATGGCTTGATGAGCAGGTAATGCCATGACCACCGAGGGCTCCCATCAAGAATCTCCGTGCTTCCTTGCGGGGTAGTCAGCGTACCGGCCGACCATCGGCCTAATGCGAAATCCGCGTTCCCCGAAACATCGCCCAACTGCATCGACGCACCCGATAATCTAAAGTTAGCCAGGGAAGTCAATGCGCCGCTGTCCACCTGTCGATAAGTAGTCAACGGAGCCAACGTAAATCCGGAGGGACCGATGAGCGAGAAAATAGCCGGATTGTCATTTCGGAAAAGCGCCGACACGCCGCCCAAAATGCCGTTCGGCAATTCCGACTCGGACGATCCGGGTTTATCGGTGCGCCTTTCCCATCCGTCGCAGGCGCTCATGCCACTCGCCGCCATCAAAAGCAATGAGCAGAGAAATAAATCCCTTGGTTCCATGAAGTTGTGCGCTTGGTTCAGGGCTCTCAATGATTGCGAGGTTGAGACCCACCACAGCGGAGAACAATCGTTCCTAAACAGTGGCTTACCTGCGTGCGCAAGCCCATCAGAAACCGCTCAAAGTTGCATGAGAAATTTCCGCATGCATGGGGCGTAAACGTGTGGTGTGTCGACGTGCGAGAAGAAAGATATGCAGTCAGCAGGCAGCAGTAGGCTGCTGGAAGCAGGGAGTACGCTACAGAAAGACGAGCGCCGCAAAACCGGGTCGCGCCGGCGGCCACGCAGAACCGCTATTGGGATCTCGGACCGACCCCTGTCTGCTGGCACGCCGGACGCTGTCATCCGAACTTCACGGCATTTCCCTGTCCGGCGCGCGATGTACCTTCACCCGCGCGGCGGCACCGCGACGGGCGGCTCCGCGGGCGGCGGATCCTCTTCGGGCGGCAGCGGCAGGTCGGGAGGGACGCCCGGCGGCGCGGGCTCATCGGCCGGCGGCACGGTATGGGCGGGATGGCGGCGCGGCTGGGCCTGCACGGCGTGAGAATGGGGCATGACTGGTCTCCGCGTCGGACGATTCACCTCACCTATTTAAGCAAACGCCCCCGTCAGAAGCCAGCGGCATGCTGAAAGCCGGCCCGCGGCACCCGGCCGCCGGAGGGCACGCCACTTCGGCCGCTTCGGTCATCAGGCATCAGGCCGGATGCCGCCTGACGAAGAACAGCGCCGCGCCTACGGCCACCAGCACGCTGCCGAACACGCGGTTCTGCCAGCGCATCGCCCGCGCGTTGCGGAACAGGCCGCGCATGCGCGAGGCGAGCAGCGCGTAGCCGTGCATCACCACCAGGTCCACGCCGCACATGGTCGCGGCGAGGATCGCGAGCTGGGGCGCCAGCGGGTGATTGGGATCGATGAACTGCGGCAGCACCGCGACCATGAAGATGATCCCCTTGGGGTTGGTGACATTGGTCAGCAGGCCGGTGGCAAAGCGGCGGCGCGGGCTCAGGGCGGCCACGCGCGGCGCGCCGGCTTCGTCGCCCTGGTCCGCGGCGGCCGGGCCGTCTTCCACGCGCGCGCGCCACTGCTGCACGCCCAGGTAGACCAGATATAGCGCGCCGACCGTCTTGACCACGACAAAGGCGTGTTCGGAGGCAAGCAGCAGCGCGCCCAGCCCGCCGCCCGCCACCAGCAGGATGATCACCAGTCCGGTCTGCAGGCCGAAGATGGTGGTGGTGGTCTTGCGCAGCCCGTAGGACAGGCCATGGCTCATCGACAGCACGGCCCCCGAACCCGGAGACACGGCAATCACCCAACAAGCTGCGAAATAGGCCAGCCAGACTTCCAGACGCATGACATCACTCCTTGAATAGAATCCAGAATCGCGCCCGCACGGGCGCTTGCAAACGTTATCTCATCGGCCCGGCGCGCGGCATGGGGCACCACCGGCCCGGCGCAGCTCAGAACGGATGGAAGCTGGTGAGGAACTGGTCGACCTGCTCGGCCTGGCGCTGGTCGCGCGCCGCGTCGCCCGCCTCCAGCACCACCGCCTGGTAGACATGCACGCCCGAGGCCACCAGCCTTGCCGTCAGCCTGCGCGCCGACTTGTCCTGCGGCGACACTGCCGCCACCTGCACCTCCACGCCCTCCAGCGCCACCGCCGGCGTGGCGGCGGACATCACCGTCACCTGGCGGGTCTTGACCGCATCGGCCGGATGCGGCCCGAGATTGCCGAGCAGCCCGGCCTGCATCGATGCCAGCGCAGCCTGCCGCATGGCGGCATCGTCGGCCGGCAAGGTCACCACGCCCACGGCGAACAGGGTCTCGTCGACCCGCGCCGCCTCCATCGTCATCGGCAGCTTGCGCCCGGCAATCGACACCTCGCGCGCGGCGCCGCTCGGCTTGCCCGGATAGAGCGCGGCATAAGCCCCTTCGTTGGACTGGATGGTGCGCCAGTCATAGCGCGGCGAGCAGGCAGCCAGCGCACAGATGGCCGCGATCGCAACAAGCCCGGCGAGCGAGGGTGACGAAAAACGGGAAAACCAGGCGTGTGGCATCGCGGCAGTCGGGGGGGCTGAAAGCCTGGCAGCGGTCCTGCGAACCCTGCCCGGGAATGTGCGGTCCCGCACCCCAAGGCATGCCGGCACGGCGCCTCGGGTTCGGGCAGAAGCCGCTATTATCGGGGAACCCGCGCGCCAGCGCGCATTCATTGCCCACCCCATGCCACGCTCTTTGCAAACCTTGCCACCGGCGCCGCCATCGCCAAGCACGCGTGCGCGGCTGGCCGCGCGCGCCGCGATGCTCGGCGCAGTCCTGCTCGCCATCGGCACCGCGGCGATGGCCGCCTCCACGCACCTGCCGCCTGCCACGGACCTCGCCGCCCAGGCCGCGGCGGCCGCCAGCAGGGGCGAGCCGCTGGTCGTGCTGGTCACCCTGCCCGACTGCGTCTACTGCGAGACCGTGCGCCGCAACTATCTCGGCCCGCAAGCCGCCAGCGGCGAGATCGTCGCGCGGGAAATCGACATGACCTCGAATGCGCCCCTGCGCAACGCGGACGGCACCATGACCACCGCGCGCGAATGGGCACGCAGCCGCAATGTGGCGGTGGCGCCTACGGTCCTCTTCCTCGATGCACGCGGCCGCTCGCTGGCCACGCCGCTGCGCGGCCTGCAGCCTGACTTCTACGGCGCCTACCTGGAACAGGCGCTGGACCAGGCCCGCTCTGCCCTGGCAGCGACGCCGCGGTGAGCCGCGGTCCGGGCCAGGCCGCGCGGATTCCTGCGGCCAATCGCCGCACCCTTGGCGGCGCCGGAATTGCCTCCGGCAGCGCATCGGCGGGGGCAGTAGAATGAGAGCTTGTCTCTGACCTGTCGGCACGCATCATGACGACCTCGGCTTCCCCCTCGCCTTCCTCCCAGCGCAAGCTCTGGCCCGTCATCGCGGGCGTGCTGCTGGCCGCCGTGCTCGGCTGGTTCGGCTATCGCGCCATCGCGCCGGCCAACGCGGCGCCGCCGGCCACCTTCACCCTGCTGTCCGGTGAAAAGGTGAGTACCGCCGATCTCAAGGGCAAGGTCTACCTGGTCAACTTCTGGGCCACCAGCTGCGTCACCTGCGTCAAGGAGATGCCGGAAATGGTCCGCACCTACGACAAGTTCAAGGACAAGGGCCTGGAGTTCGTGGCCGTGGCGATGAGCTACGACCCGCCGATGTACGTGATGAACTATGCGCAGACCCGCAAGCTGCCGTTCAAGGTGGCGATGGACTCCGACGGCGCGGCGGCCAAGGCGTTCGGCGAAGTGCAGCTGACGCCGACCACCTTCGTGATCGACAAGGACGGCCATATCCTCAAGCGCTACGTGGGCGAGCCCGAGTGGGACGCGCTGCACAAGCTGCTCGACGGCGCCCTGGCCAAGGCCGCCTGACCGGGACCGCCCGGCCAGCGCCAGAGCCAGAGCCACCTTTTCCGCAAGCCTTTCCAGCCACATACCCGATGGCAAGGCCAGGCACGCAACGCCCCGGCTTGCACGCCTGGCCTGTATAGATATACAGTTACCGGCAGCTTTCCCCCGCCCATGCACGGCAGCGCACATGCGCGCGCCCGCATTCCTGAGGCCCCTGCCGTGTTACTCGATTCTTCCCCTGCCTTGCTGGATTCCGCGCCCGGCGACGCACTTTCCGCCGTGCCGCCTGCCCAGGCCACGCCCGCCTATCTCGCCAGCCTGAACCCCGAGCAGCGCGCCGCCGTGACGCACGAGGCGGCCGCGCCGCTGCTGGTCATCGCCGGCGCCGGGTCGGGCAAGACCAATACCCTGGCGCACCGCGTGGCGCACCTGGTGCTGGGCGGCGCCGATCCGCGCCGCATCCTGCTGCTGACGTTCTCGCGGCGCGCCGCCGCCGAGATGGGGCGGCGCGTCGAGCGCATCGTCGACCAGGCGCTCGGCAACCGGGCATCCGGCGCGGGGCGCGCCGCGCTGCACTGGTCCGGCACCTTCCACGCCATCGGCGCGCGCCTGCTGCGCGAGTACGCCGAGACGCTCGGCCTGTCGCCCAGCTTCACCATCAGCGACCGCGGCGACGCCGCCGACCTGATGAACATGGTACGGCACGATCTCGGCCTGTCGGCCCAGGCCTCGCGCTTCCCGCGCAAGGAGACCTGCCTGGCGATCTACTCGCGCGCGGTCAATACGCAGGCCCCGCTCGACGACGTGCTCAAGCAATGGTTTCCGCGCTACGCCATGTGGGCGGATGCATTGCGCGGCCTGTTCGCCGGCTACGTGGAGGCCAAGCAGAAGCAGCACGTGCTGGACTACGACGACCTGCTGCTCTACTGGGCCCAGGCGCTGGGCGAACCGGCGCTGGCGCAGGACATGGGCGCGCGCTTCGATCACGTGCTGGTCGACGAATACCAGGACACCAACGCGCTGCAGGCCACCATCCTGCTGGCGCTCAAGCCCGACGGCCGCGGCCTCACCGTGGTGGGCGACGATGCCCAGTCCATCTACGCCTTCCGCGGCGCCACGGTGCGTAATATCCTCGATTTCCCCACGCAGTTCTCGCCGGCGGCGGACATGGTCACGCTGTCGCAGAACTACCGCTCCACGCAGCCCATCCTGGCTGCCGCCAACGCGGTGATCGGCCTGGCGGCCGAGCGCTTCACCAAGGACCTGTGGTCAGACCGCGGCTCGGCCGAAAAGCCGGACATCGTGGTGGTCAACGACGAGGCCGACCAGGCCCGCTACGTCGCCGAGCAGATCCTGGCGCGGCGCGAAGCCGGGCTGGCGCTGATCGCGCAGGCCGTGCTGTTCCGCGCCGCCGACCACAGCGCGCAGCTGGAGATCGAGCTGGTCCGCCGCAATATTCCCTTCGTGAAATTCGGCGGCCTGAAATTCCTGGAATCGACCCACGTCAAGGATGTGCTGGCGGTGGTGCGCTGGATGGAGAATCCGCGCGACCGCATGGCGGGTTTCCGCGTCCTGCAGCTGATGCCGGGCGTGGGCCCCAAGACCGCCGCGCGCGTGCTCGACGCCATCGATGTCGCAACCGGGCCGCTATTCGCGCTCGAATCGTTCGAGGCGCCCCCGGCGGCGGCCGAGGCCTGGCCGCAGTTCGTCGCGCTGGCGCGCAGCCTGATGGCGCCGGCCGCGCCGTGGCCATCGGCCTTCGAGCAGGTGGTGGCCTGGTACCAGCCGCACCTGGAGCGCATGCACGACGACGCCCACGCGCGCGCCGCCGACCTGCAGCAGCTCGAACGCATCGCCGCCACCTACGCCTCGCGCGAGCGTTTCCTGACCGAACTCACGCTCGACCCGCCCGACGCCTCCAGCGACGAATCCGGCGTGCCGCTGCGCGACGAGGACTACCTGATCCTCTCCACCATCCACTCGGCCAAGGGCCAGGAATGGAAGGCCGTCTATGTGCTCAACGCCGTGGACGGCTGCCTGCCGTCGGACCTGGCCACCGGCACCACCGAGGAGATCGAGGAAGAACGCCGCCTGCTCTACGTGGCGATGACGCGCGCGCGCGACCACCTCGACATCGTGGTGCCGCAGCGCTTCTATGTGCACCAGCAGCCCGGCTACGGCGACCGCCACGTCTATGCCTCGCGCACGCGCTTCCTGCCCAACCGCGTGATGCCGCTGTTCCACAGCCGGGCGTGGCCACCGCCGCCGCCCGTGCCGGACGCGCCGGCCAAGGCGCCGCTGCCGAAGCTGGACCTCGGCAGCAAGATGCGCGATATGTGGCGCTGAGTCGCTGAGTCGCCGCGCCTCAGTGCACCGCGGCGCCCGCCGCGCGCACCACTTCGACCAGCGCACCCGCGCGCAGCGTCGCGGCGATGGCTTCGATGTCGTCGGTCATGTAGCGGTCCATCGCCAGGAAGGGCACGCGCTCGCGCACGAAGCCGAACACCGCGCGCCCGGCCGGCGACAGGTGCTCCACCGCGCCCGCCAGCTCAGCCGCCTGGCATGCCGCCAGCAGCTCCACGGCGAGGATGTACTGGTTGTTGTCGATGATGCGGCGCGCATTGCGCGCGCCGATCAGCCCCATGCTCACCACGTCCTGGTTGTCGCCGTTGGACGGCACGCTCTGGATGCTGGCCGGGCTGCAGATGGTGCGGTTCTCCGCGATCAGCGCCGTGGCCGGATACTGCGCGCCCGCGAAGCCGCAGCTCAAGCCCTCGTTGGCGGCCGCCAGGAAGGCCGGCAGCCCGTTGTTCAGGTGCGGGCTGAGCAGGCGGTTGAGGCGGCGCTCGGACACCACGCCGAGCTGGGTGGCGGCGATGGCCAGGAAGTCCATGGCGAATGCCACCTGCTGGCCGTGGAAATTGCCGCCGTGGAACAGCTCGCCGTCATCGAAGAACAGCGGGTTGTCGTTGGAGGAATTCAGTTCGCGCTCCACCACCGCGGCGCAGTGGCCCAGCGTGTCGCGCACCGCGCCCAGCACCTGCGGGATGCAGCGCAGCGTGTAGGCTTTCTGGATGAACACGCCGGTGCCGGTGTTCTTCTCGGCGCCGGCGCGCGTCTTCATCTCGCCGGCCAGCTGGCCGTGGCCGGACAGGCGCGTGGCGCCCGCCAGCAGCGCGCGCATATTGGCCGCGGACTGCACCTGTCCCGGATGCGGCTTGGCGATATCGTGGCCATGGGTCATGAAGGCATCGGCCGAGGCGTTGAGCCCCTCCAGCGCCAGCGCGGCGATGATTTCCGCCTGCGTCACCTGCGCGCGCATGGTCTCCAGCAGCAGGCACGACATGCCGGTCATGGCCGAGGTGCCGTTGATCAGCGCCAGCCCTTCCTTGTAGGCCAGCTTGATGGGTTCGATGCCGTGCTCGCGCAGGACCTGCGCGGTGGGCGCGGTGCTGCCGTCGGCCAGCAGGACCTTGCCCTCGCCGATCAGCGTGATGGCGATATGCGACAGCGGCGCGAGGTCGCCGCTGGCGCCCAGCGAGCCCACCTGCGGCACCGCCGGCGTGATGCCGGCCTCCACGTAGCGCAGCAATTGCTCGATCACCAGCGGGCGCACCGCCGAATAGCCGCGCGCCAGCGCATTGGCGCGCGCCACCATCATGGCGCGCACTTCCTCGCGCGCGAACAGCGGGCCCACGCCGGCGCAGTGGCTGCGCAGCAGGTTTTCCTGCAGCGCGCGGCCATGCTCGATATCCACCCAGTTGTGCACCAGTTCGCCGAAGCCGGTGGAGACGCCGTAGATCGGGATATTGGCCGAGGCCAGCTGCTCGAAGCGCGCCCGCGCATCGGCCACATGCTCGCGCGCCGCCGCGTCCAGGCTTGCGGCACTGGCGCCGCGCGCAACCTGCGCCACGGCGGCAGCGGTGAGTTGATGTCCATCGACCTGCACGGCCACGCCGGCCTCCGGGGTGGATGCGGGCTGGCGGGATACCTCGTTCATGGCTTGTTCCGGGTGATCTGTTCGGGGCACGCCGGGGCGATGCAGTGCCGCGCGGCGTGCCGGGCCCGCGAGTGTATCAAGAGATGAACGCGACTTTGCGCCTACAGCCCGTAGCGCTTGATCTTCTCGTACAGGGTCGCCTTGCCCACCTGCAGCAGGTCCGCCGCCTGGCTGACCGCGCCGCCGGTGCGCGCCAGCGTGTCGGCGATCACCGCGCGCTCGTAGTGCTCCATGCGCTCCTTGAGCGGCGTGGAATCGTCCAGCGCGTCGGCGCGCGCGCCGCCCTCCGGCACGCCCAGCACCAGGCGGTCGGCCGCGTTGCGCAGCTCGCGCACGTTGCCCTGCCAGGCGCGCTGCATCAGCGCCTGGCGCTGCAGCTCGGAAAGAATGGGCGCGGGCCGCTGGTAGCGCACCGCCGCTACCAGCATGAAGTGCTCGAACAGCGGCACGATGTCTTCGCGCCGCTCGCGCAGCGGCGGCAGCGGGATCGTCACCACGTTGAGCCGGTACAACAGATCCTGGCGGAACGTGCCCCGCGCCACCAGCGCTTCCATGTCGCCCTTGGCGGCGGCCACGATGCGCACGTCGATGGCGATCGAGGCATTGGAGCCCAGCCGCTCCAGCGTGCCTTCCTGCAGCACCCGCAGCAGCTTGACCTGCAGCGCCAGCGGCATGCTCTCGATCTCGTCGAGGAACAGCGTGCCGCCCGAGGCATGCTCGAGCTTGCCCACGCGGCGCTTGCCCGCGCCGGTGAAGGCGCCCGCCTCGTGGCCGAACATCTCGCTCTCGAAGATGGCCTCCGGCACCGCGCCGCAGTTCAGCGCCACGAAGGGTGCCTGGTGGCGCGTGGACAAGGTGTGCAGGCTGCGCGCCACCAGTTCCTTGCCGGTCCCGGTCTCGCCGTTGATCATCACCGGCACGTCGGTGGCCGCCACGTTGGCCACCAGCGTGCGCACCTGTTCGATCGCCGGCGAGCGTCCGATGATGCGCGTGCCCGCGGCCGGGCCGGCCAGCTCGCGGCGCAGCGCACGGTTCTCCAGTTCCAGCGCGCGGCGCTCCAGCGCCCGGCGCACGGTCTCGGTAAGGCGGTCCGCGCCGAACGGCTTCTCGATGAAATCGTAGGCGCCTTCGCGCATGGCCTGTACCGCCATGGTGATGTCGCCGTGGCCGGTGACCAGGATCACCGGCACGCCCGGGGCGGCATTGCGGCAGTGTTGCAGCAGGTCCAGGCCGCTGGCGCCGGTGAGCCGCACGTCGGTCACCAGCACGCCGGGAAACTCGGCCGACAGGTGCGGCATGGCGGCCTCGGCCGAGGGCAGCGCCAGCACATTGAAGCCAGCCAGCTCCAGGCTCTGCGCGGTGGCCTGGCGCACCAGGGGTTCGTCTTCGACGAACAGGACACGCAATCCGTCTTGCATGGCGATGCTCACTGGGTGTTGGTGGAGGAAGCGCCGGATGGCGCGGCGGCAGATGCGGAGGACGGCGCCACGGCAGCGCCGGGCAGCGTCGCGCGCCGCAGCACCACCAGGAATTCGGCGCCGCCCCCCGCACGGTTGGCCGCGCTCAGCTGGCCGCCGAACTCGCGCACGATGGAGGTGGAGATGGCCAGTCCCAGGCCCAGCCCCTGGCCGATTTCCTTGGTGGTGAAGAACGGCTCGAACAGCCTGGGCAAGGCGTCATCGGCGATGCCGCCGCCGTTGTCGCGCACGGCGATGCTGACCGTCTCGCCCTGCTCGCTGACCGCCACTTCCACGCAAGGGGCCGCCGGCAGGGCAGCCGCCAGCGCATCCAGCGCGTTGCCGATCAGGTTGAGCAGCACCTGCTCGAGCTTGAGCTCGTCGGCCCAGACCGCCGGGCCCGGCGGCGGCGACAAGCCTTCCACCTTCAGCGCGACCTGGCCCAGGCGCGGCGCCATCAGCGCCAGCACGTGGTCGAGCGCGGCGCGCACGGGCACCGCGTGGCGGCGCGGACGCGCCTTGCCGGCGAACAGCTTGAGCTGACCGGTGATCTTGCCCATGCGCGCGGTGAGATCGGCGATGGCGGCGAGGTTGTCGGTGGCGGCATCGAGCTTGCCGCGCTCGAGCAGCACGCGCGTGTTGTCGGAGAACGTGCGCAGCGCGGCCAGCGGCTGGTTCAGCTCATGGGTGATGCCCGCGGCCATCTGGCCCAGCGCCGCCAGCTTGCTGGCCTGCACCAGCTCGTCCTGCGCCGCGCGCAGCTCGCTTTCGGCGCGCGTGCGCTCGGCCACCTCGGCCTCGAGCTGCTCGTTGATCGCCATCAGGTCGGCGGTGCGCGCCTCCACGCGGCGCTCCAGCTCGTCGTAGGCGGCCTCGAGCAGGCGCCGGCCGTACTCGATGTCGCGCGCGCGCTGGCGGCGCTGGCGCCAGTTGAACAGCAGCAGGCACATGCAGGCGTAGGCCAGGGCCGCGCCCAGCGTGGCATTGCGCGCGCTGGCCAGCACCGGATCCAGCGCGGCCAGCACCTGCATGGTCCAGTCGGCCGGGCCCACCTTGCGGCTGACTTCCAGGTACCGCTCAGCCTTGCCGCCGGTGCCGATGCGCACCAGCCGCGCGCCCTCGCCCAGCACGGTCTGGCCGAGCCAGCGCGTGACCGGCGACTGCAGCGCGTCCAGCGGCAGCGGCTTGACCTCCTGGTCGTGGTACTGGCGCGTGCGGTCCAGCTCCGACTGCAGCTCGGGCGGCAGCGGGCGCAGCGTGCGGTACTGCCAGCCCGGCACGGAGGAAAGGAAGATCACGCCGTGGTCGTCGCTTACCATCACCGGCTCGGCGCCGCCGGCACCGGCACGCTGGAACCATTCCAGGTTGAGCTTGACCACGGTCACGCCCACCACGCGGCCGCCCGCCTTGACCGGCTGGGCGATGTAGTAGCCCGGCTCGTCGCTGGTCACGCCGATGGCGTAGAAGCGCCCGACCTCGCCACGCGAAGCGATCTGGAAATACGGCCGGAAGCGATAGTCGGTGCCGACGAAGCTGCCCGGCTCGTCATGGTTGCTGGCGGCCAGCGCGAGCCCGTTGGCGGCGATCACGTAGGTGGCCGAGGCGCGCGCGCGGCGGTTGACTTCAGCGAGATAGCGGTTGGCCGCCGCCACGCGCGTCGGGTCGTTGGGCGCGGCGAGCAAGTCGTGTACGAAGGGATGGAGCGAGACCAGCGCCGGCAGGAACTCGTAGCGGTCCAGCGTGCTCTCCAGCGTGGCCGAGTAGCGGTCGGCGCGCGTGGCCGTGCTTTGCTGCAGGGCGTCGATGCCGCGCTGCACCGAAACCAGCCAGGTCAGCGAGCACAGCACCAGCAGGCCGACGGCCAGTGCCGCGGCGAAGCCCCGCCAGGTGCCGCCACCATCGCCCGGCGCATGCACCAGGCGGGCGGAAGCGGGATCATGCACGGCGAGAAAATCGTCGGAATGTGGCATCGGCGCACGCGTTGGGACACGCGCCGATGATACCCGCTGGCGGGCGGCGCCGGCTGGCGCCGCCGCCCCGCCGGGGCCGCGGGGGCCGCCGGCGGCGTCCTCAGCGGACGCCGGGGCCGGCTTCGGCAAGTTCGGCCGTTTCATCGCCGCCACGGCGCAGCGCGCGATCGAGCTGCGCGCGGTCCAGCTCGTGCTCCCAGGCCGACATCACCACCGTGGCCACGCCGTTGCCGATGATATTGGTCAGGGCGCGGCATTCGCTCATGAAGCGGTCGATGCCGAGGATCAGCACCATGCCCGCCACCGGGATGTCAGGCACCACCGCCAGCGTGGCGGCCAGCGTGATGAAGCCCGAGCCGGTCACGCCGCTGGCGCCCTTGGAGGTGATCATCGCCACGCCCAGCACGGTGAGCTGCTGCAGCAGCGTCAGCTCGATGCCGGTGGCCTGGGCGATGAAGATCACCGCCATGGTCATGTAGATATTGGTGCCGTCCAGGTTGAACGAGTAACCCGTGGGTACCACCAGGCCCACCACCGACTTGGAGCAGCCGAGCTTTTCCAGCTTTTCCATCAGGTGCGGCAGCGCCGCTTCCGACGAGCTGGTGCCCAGCACGATCAGCAGCTCTTCCTTGATGTAGGAAACGAAGCGGAAGATGGAGAAACCCGTGAGGCGCGCCACCGTGCCCAGCACCACCACCACGAACACGATGGCCGTGAAGTAGAACGTGCCGATCAGCTTGAGCAGCGGCACCAGCGAGCCCAGGCCGTACTTGCCGATGGTGAAGGCCATCGCGCCGAAGGCGCCGATCGGCGCCACCTTGGTGATGACGTGCACGATGTGGAAGAACACCTTGGAGACCTGCTCGACGAAGTCGAACACGATCTTCGAGCGGTCGCCCATGGCCGCCAGCGCGGAGCCGAAGAACAGCGAGATCAGCAGGATCTGCAGGATGTCGCCGTTGGCGAACGCGCTCACCATCGTGTCGGGGATGATGTGCATGAAGAACTCGACCGTGCTCTGGCCATGCGCCTGCGTCACGTACTGCGAGATCGCCTTGGTATCGAGCGTGGCCGGATCGATGTTGAAGCCCACGCCCGGCTTGAGCACATGCGCGGAGATCAGCCCGATCAGCAGCGCGAAGGTGGAGATGATCTCGAAGTACAGCAGCGCCTTGCCGCCCACGCGGCCCACCTTCTTCATGTCGCGCATGCCGGCGATGCCGGACACCACGGTACAGAAGATGATCGGCCCGATGATCATCTTGATCAGCTTGATGAAGCCGTCGCCCAGGGGCTTCATGGCCACGCCGGTGGCAGGCCAGAAGTGTCCGAGCACGATGCCGACCAGGATGGCGAACAGCACCTGCACGTACAGGATCTTGTAAAAGGGTTTCCTCATGATGTCGTCCTCGGTGTTTTTGACCGTGCCCGCCGCCGCAGCAGCGGCAGGTTCGCGCACCCTTGTCGATGAGGGCGCGTCTGGCTTATATAGTTGCAACCGTCGTGCCAGCCATGTGCCTCGCGCCAAACCCCTGATTCAAAAGGAAAAACCCTGAAGCGCAGGCGCGAGCACTCCGGCTTTCCGGAAATCCGGAAAGCCGGCGTCCGGAGATCCGGAAGCGGGCGGCTGCCGCAGGTGCCCGCTACGCCACCCGCGGCGGCGCGCCGATGCACGCAGGCCACGCGCACGCGCGCAAAGCGGCGAAGCGGCCCGCGCGACCCCGTATAATTCAGGGCTTCCACCTGACCCCAGCGGCCGGCGCGCGCGCCGGGCATCCAGCTTCCTGGTGCCGCATGCCGCCCGACGCCCGCCAAGCCACGCATGAGCAGCTTCTATCAGCACCACGTTTTCTTCTGCCTCAACCAGCGCGAGGACGGCGCTGCCTGCTGCGCGGACCACAATGCCAAGGCCATGCAGGAATACGCCAAGAAGCGCTGCAAGGCGCTGGGCATCGCCGGCGGCGAAGGGCGCGTGCGGATCAACAAGGCCGGCTGCCTGGACCGCTGTGAACTCGGCCCGGTGCTGGTGGTCTATCCCGAGGCCGTCTGGTACACCTTCGTCGACGAGCATGACATCGACGAAATCATCGACAGCCACCTGGTGGGCGGCAAGCCGGTCGAGCGGCTGATGCTCGACCGCTGAGCCGCCGGTCCGCGGACACCCCGGGCCTGTTGAACCGTTGCAACCCGGGCGGCGCCCCGCCCGCGCCAGCCATCCCGTTGCCCAGCATTCCCGTCATCCTGTTTCCTGCTTCCCGTCTGCCATGAACGCGCATACCCAGGTACACACCATCGCCGGCCCGGCCGGCGCCATCGACCTCTCGGTCGACCTGCCGCAGGGCCAGGCCCCGCGCGGCCTGGCCCTGGTGGCCCATCCGCACCCGCTGTTCGGCGGCACCAAGGACAACAAGGTGGCGCAGACCCTCGCACGCAGCTTCGTGCAGCTGGGCTACGCCACCGTGCGTCCCAACTTCCGCGGCGTGGGCGGCAGCGCCGGCACGCACGACAACGGCGTGGGCGAGCAGGACGACCTGCTGGCCGTGGTGGACTGGATGCGCACGCAGACCGCCTGGTCGCCCGAGGCAGCCACGCTGCCGCTGGCGCTCGGCGGCTTCTCGTTCGGCAGCTACGTGGCCAGCCACGTGGCCAGGCGCCTGGCCGCCGCCGGCGCGCCGGTGCAGCGCCTGGCCATGGTGGGCACCGCCGCCAGCCGCTGGGAGGTGGCCGAGGTGCCGGCCGACACCATCGTCATCCACGGCGAGCAGGACGAGACCGTGCCGCTGGCCAGCGTGTTCGACTGGGCGCGCCCGCAGGAACTGCCGGTGATCGTGATCCCCGGCGCCGACCATTTCTTTCATCGCAAGCTGCACCTGATCAAGCAGCTCGTCGTCAATGCGTGGGACCAGTGACGCGTGCGACAACCGTGGCGGGGCCGGCAAGCTGCCGCCCGGCCGCGTCGCCTCAGGCACCCCTTCGCAACTTCTTCTTTGCCGGAAAACTGAAACATGTTGAATAGAGCCACGCCGCTTTTCGCGTCCGCCAACACGTCCACCCTGGTCGCCGCCGCCACCGCTGCCGTGATCGGCACCGCCTCGCTGCTGGCCGCGGCCCCCGTGCGCGCCCAGGGCGTGCCGATGCCGCAGGTGGCCGCCAAGTCCTGGATGCTGTACGACGTCACCAGCGGCCAGGCCCTGGCCTCGCAGAACGCCGATGTGCGCATCGAGCCGGCCTCGCTGACCAAGCTGATGACCGCCTACCTGGCCTTCGCCGCGCTCAAGGAAAAGCGCCTGACGCTGGACCAGACCGTGGTGCCGACCACCGTCGTGCTCAAGGTCAAGAGCGATGAATCGCGCATGTTCCTCGAGCCCAACAAGCCGGTCAGCGTGCAGGACCTGCTGCTCGGCCTGATCGTGCAGTCGGGCAACGACGCCGCACTGGCGCTGGCCGAGGCCGTGGGCGGCTCGGAAGAAGGCTTTGTCGCGATGATGAACCGCGACGCCCAGCAACTGGGGATGAAGAACACCCACTTCACCAATACCGACGGCATCCCCGACCCGAACCACTACACCACGGCCAATGACCTGGCCACGCTGACCACCCGGCTGATCAAGGACTTCCCCGAGTACTACAGCATGTACTCGCAGAAGGAATTCACCTACAACAAGATCCGCCAGCCCAACCGCAACCGCCTGCTGTACATCGATCCCACCGTGGACGGCGTCAAGACCGGCCACACCAAGTCGGCCGGCTACTGCCTGATCTCCTCGGCCAAGCGCCCGCTGGCCAATGTACCGAACGGTTCGCGCCGGCTGATCTCCGTGGTGATCGGCACCACCACCGAAAGCGTGCGCACGCAGGAAAGCCTGAAGATCCTGAACTACGGCTTCCAGTTCTTCGACACCCTGCGCCTGTACGACCGTGGCCAGGTACTGGCCACGCCGGACATCTACAAGGGCAAGGAATCCACCGTCAAGATCGGCGTCAAGGACGAGACCTTCATCACCGTGCCCAAGGGCACGGGTGGCCGCATCAAGCCGGTGCTGGAGCGCCAGGAACTGTTGCTGGCGCCGATCGCGGCCGGCCAGCAGGTGGGCACGGTCAAGCTGATGGACGGCGCCACCAAGGTGGCCGAGTTCCCGGTGGTGGCGCTGGAAGCGGTGCCCGAAGCGGGCTTCTTCGGCCGCCTGTGGGATACCATCCGCTTGTGGTTCAAGCGCAAGTAGGAGGGCCCAGCAATGAGCACCGATGATCCCAAGGGCAAGCCGGGCGAGATCACGCCGGCCGAGTCGCTGATCGAATACCCCAGCCATTTCCCCATCAAGGTGATGGGCACCATGCAGGACGGCTTCGCCGAAGCCATTGTCACGCTGGTGCAGGACTTCGACCCCGACTTCCATGCCGGCAAGATGGAAATGCGCCCGTCGCGCAATGGCAACTACCTCGGCCTGACCGTCACGGTCTGGGTCACCAGCCGCGAACAGCTCGACGACCTGTACCGCGCGCTGACCTCGCACCCGATGGTCAAGGTGGTGCTGTAGTGGCCGGGAGACCGGCTTGCGCCCCTCTCCCGCCCGCGGCAGAGGGGCCGGGGGAGAGCGCGGGCGCCTGATACGTCGCCATCCGGGACATACGCCGCAGGCTTCGCTTCTTGCGGCTCCCGGCCAGACCACCGCTCTCCCCGGCCGCCTGCGCAAGCGGCTTTGGCGCATCCGCCGGCTTCGTCCGGCGACAGCTTTTTTCCCCTGCCGCCCTGAAGCCGCCACAATGGCCCACCGCCGAACCCGCGCGCCCATGCCGTCGCTATGGCGCCGCGCCCAGATCCAGAACTAGAAAACCATGAACACCATCACCCTCAAGCCCGGCAAGGAAAAATCCCTGCTGCGCCGCCATCCCTGGGTCTATGCCACCGGCGTGGCCGCCACCGAAGGCCGCTGCGAACCCGGCAGCACCGTGGTCATCCGTGCCGCCGACGGCCGCTTCCTGGCGCGCGCGGCGTACAGCCCCTCGTCCCAGATCCGCGCGCGGGTGTGGAGCTTCGACGAGAACGAGCCGGTCGACCACGCCATGTTCAAGCGCCGCGTGTCCGCCGCGCTGGCGCATCGCAAGCAATGGGTCACCGACAGCAATGCCGTGCGCCTGGTCTTCGGCGAGTCCGACCGCCTGCCCGGCCTGGTGGTGGATTACTACGGCAGCGGCGCCACCGGCCAGCTGGTGTGCCAGTTCAATTCCGCCGGCGTCGAGGCATGGAAGGACGCGCTGGTGCAGGCGCTCGTCAAGGAGACCGGCTGCCCCAATGTGTACGAGCGCTCCGACGCCGCCGTGCGCGAACGCGAAGGCCTGCCGCTGGTCACCGGCGTGCTGGCCGGCGCCGAGCCCGATCCTGAACTCAATGTCACCGAACACGGCGTGCGCTATTACGTGGACGTGCGCAGCGGCCACAAGACCGGCTTCTACGTCGACCAGCGCGACAACCGCAAGCTGGTCGGCGACCTCGCCGCCGGACGCGAAGTCCTCAACTGCTTCTGCTACACCGGCGGCTTCTCGCTGGCCGCGCTGCGCGGTGGCGCCACCGCCGTGACCTCGATCGATTCCTCCGGCGAAGCGCTCAAGACCGCCGCGAACAATGTCACGCTCAACGGCTTCGATCCCGCGCGCGCCACCTGGCTCGACGCCGACGTGTTCAAGACCCTGCGCCAGTTCCGCGCCGAAGGCCGGCAGTTCGACCTCATCGTGCTGGACCCGCCCAAGTTCGCCCCGTCGGCCCAGCATATCGACCGCGCCGCGCGCGCCTACAAGGAAATCAACCTGGTCGGCATGCAGCTGCTGCGCCCGGGTGGCCTGCTGTTCACGTATTCGTGCTCGGGCGCGATCAGCATGGAGCTGTTCCAGAAGATCGTGGCCGGCGCGGCGACGGACGCACGCGTGGACGCGCGCATCCTGCGGCGCCTGTCGGCCGGCACCGACCACCCGATGCTGTCCGCGTTCCCGGAAGGCGAATACCTCAAGGGCCTGCTGCTGGAAAAGATCTGAGTCTGAGGCGGGGGCCGGGGCCGGCGGCAGCGCCGTCATCGCAATTTCACGCGGGCGTCGCCGCTCCGTCACAAACCCCGCCTATAGTCCGGTATGCGGATGCGGCATTGGCAGGTGTCCTCCGCCTCTTCCTATCAGTCTTCGTGGTAGTTGCCCCGCGGCGTAGCGGGGCTTTTTTTTAGGCGCGGGCCGGGCTGCCTAGCGCGTCCTGTCCCATCGCCGCCCGCACCGCGTTGCAATGCCGGACGAGATTCGGGCGCGACAGCACGAAGCGCTTCAGCGGCGTGTCGATATCGTAGCCATGGATATTGGCGACGAACCCGTACAGGCCCGCATCGGTGCTGGCGGGTGCCGCGCCGAACAGGAAAGGCTGGTCGCCGATCAGGCCGGAGAGCACCGCGAGATCGGCCACGCCGCGCGCGTACACCTCGTCCGCTTCGAAGCGCCCGATCCCCTGGTAGTAGTACCGCTCGAAGTTGTATTTCTGCGCGCCGGCCAGCGCCGCTTCGGTGAGCTCAGGATGCTCGCGCAGCAGGGCCGCCATGAAGCTCGGCCAGTAGCGCTCATCGCGCCAGCGCGAGTACGACATGACCCAGTAG
>NZ_JBFTND010000116.1:0-22501 GCF_056397305.1 Cupriavidus sp. 05N40 | reverse complement strand
GCTGTTCACCATGCGCGAGGCTGGCTATCTGTTGCGTACGCCGAAGTCGCGCCAGTTCTACCCGACGGCACGCCTGAGCGATGTCGCGCAGCGTATCGCCGCACTGGACCCGCTGCATGCGTTCGCGACCGAGGCGCTGGAGATTCTGACCAAGGAGTCTGGGGAGACTTCGTTGTGCGGTTACCTGGAGGGCAACCACGTCAAGATCTTTGCCTGCCAGGAGAGCCCGCATGCGTTGCGCTACGTCGTGCGGCCCGGAACGGTCTATGACCTCCACTCGGCCGCGCTGGGCAAGGCCATTCTCGGGGCCATGCCGAAGACGGAGCGGGATGCGCTGATCGACGCCCTGCCCTTGCCGGCGGTCACTCCCAACACCATTCGCGACGTCAGCGTCCTTCGCAGCGAAATTGAGAAGTGCGCTCGTGAGAAATGGTACCTGGCCAAGGACGAAGGCAGTCAGGGCGTCGCCGCCGTGGGTATCGCCGGCGAGGTCGGTGGCAGGTTGACTTCACTGTCACTGGTGGGACCCACGCAGCGGGTCGAAGATAATCTCGACCGATACGTGGCGATCCTGCTCGATGCGCGCAAGGAGTTCTTCCCCTGAAGGCGGAGTCTCGCGGGCCAAATGGATAGCGCAGGATTCTCCGTCCGTGCGCGATAAATTCCGCGCCTGGCAAGGAGCACCGCATCATCGAATGCGAGGGGGGCTTGCACTGCTGTGTGGTCCCGCTGGCAGCCTTGCCATCGATGTAGCGAAGGAAATCTGCGGCCTGCTAGAACTTGTAGCCAGCCGAGACATAGGTGAAGTTAGTGTTGTGGCCGCCAACGCTGCTCAGGACCTTTGCCACGTCCACATGCACGATGCCGGCATTGATGGCTATATGCCGGTTGACTTGCCAGGACAAGTCGACAGAAAGCTGACTGCCCGTGTAGCGACCAGGGCGTCCCGCCGTACCGGCGATCGGAGTGGCTATCGCCGTATAAACTGCGTCGTTTGTCGTCTCTCTCCAAATGAAGTCGCAGGCGATGGTGATCTTGACCCGCTCATTGGGTCCCAGCGTTACGGATGGCTGTACGTCCAGCACGTTGGAAGCGCCGAGGAGACCGGCTTGATTGAAGTACGCAAGTTTTGGAAACAGGCCACCATAGGTACCAAGCCGGCCATCGCGGGAGTCATGGTCGCCGCTCCCCGCAGTGGCCTTGAAGCCCCCGCGGAGCTTCCAGTCGGCGACGGGAAATGTATAGCCGGTGTCCGTTGAGAACCCCCACGCCCGGATGTCTTGTTGGCCAAGGCTTCCGAATTGTGCCAGGGCCTCCCAGTCCCAATCCCAGCCCTTGCCGCTGCCGAAGATGCGCGCGCCGATCGAATGCCGTCTCTCGACACCAGCTCCTGCGCTGTACAGCGCTCGGCTGTTTTCGAAGCCCAGATAGTAGACATCGAGGCCGGATGCGGGGATGAAGCTCCTGGGAAAGGTCGTATACAGGCCCCAGAAGCCCTGCGCATGATTTGGATGGTCGTCGAAATTGCCCGTCTGCAGGAGAACCGGACGTGTGACGAAAGCATCGATGCGCACCTTGTCGACCGCGCCCCCCAGGCGAACGCCATCGAAAGCGCGACGGACGTTTGGCGCATCCCGAACCGAAACGAGGCGTTGCGATCCCAATGCCATCTCCTGACGGCCGATTCGCAAGTCGGGGTCGSCATTCGCGTCGCCCGTCAGTGGTGCCCTAAAGTCGACGAAGGCTTGCTGTACGTCGAGGCGGTCGACATAGGGCGGTGCCGCCGCGGTCTTGCCCGCTGCCAGTTGATTTCCCAGTTGAAGAAAGCCGCGGAAATAGTCACCGGCACGCAGGTCGGCGTGGAGCAGCAGGCGATGAAGCAGGTATCCGTCGGCGGATTTGCCCGGCACCCCGAAGTTGGCCTCGGAGTAGTTCTCAAACCGCTCCCGCAACTCGCCGCCAAGGCTTAGTGACCAGTCATGCGGTCCAATCGGGATGTATTTGACAGGATCCCAAAGATCGCCGCGATGAGTGGGATCCCGAAGGTATGTGAAATCCTCATCGTAGCGTAGCAACTTGTACGGCGGCGGCGCGCTGCCTGGAGCGACAAACGTCTGCTGGGCAACTGCATCGTTCGCGAGAATAAGAAACCCCAGGCTGGCAAGTATCGATTGAGCAATACTGTACTGCCCCACTTGGCGAACCAGCCGCCGGCTAACCGCCTGGACAAGTTTTGTCATCATGGGCATTCCGCATCGCAAGGATTCGCCGGCGACCGCTGAGATACCGCGTCAGCACAAGAATAGGATTGCGAGAGCAAGATCACCAGAAGAACCGGGTGACCGATTCGCCTTTACCTTCCTGCAGCCGGCCARGGCCTGGATGCGGGCTTTGAGGAGCGTGTCGCGTGCCCCTCAAAGCGGGATTCAATCCGCGCGTGGCTACACCCAGTTCGGGCGGGCCGCTGTTCGAGCTCAATATCGACATCCTGTGCGCCAATTCCAGCCCCGCCAAGAGCCGTGTCGAGCGGATGAATGGCACCTTGCAGCAGCGCCTGGTCAAGGAACTGCGGCTGCGCGGGATCAGCGCCATGCCAGCCGCCAACGTCTTTGCGCCAGCCTTTATCGCCGACTTCCATGCTCGCTTCGCCAAGCCGCCGCGCAGCGACTTCGATGCTCACCGGCCGCGGCCCCGCACCGGCCGTCCGGACTAGTCGCCTTGCTGCTGGCAGGCGGTAGATTCGCGGTCCTGGATGCCGGGACCGAGGTGCCGCCGAACATGCGCCCCCCCTTTGTGGAGGCGTCGCCATGGCGCCCCAGCGCGGCTGCAATTGCTCCGCTATCACTTGCCGGGCGTGCTGCCTTTCTGCAAAAACCTGGTAAATATTGCCACCGTCTATTGCACCAAACTTCCGCAAATGAACAAGGTCTTCATCGCAGGTAGCGCTGCGTGGCCTGTTGGTGCTCCGACAACCATGCAAGTAGTCGTGGGACGATTGGCTGGACCAAATAATGCTTCGCTCTGGCTGCCATGCCGGGACTAGCCTGCCCCGGAAAGCGCGGGATAGGCCGATATCGACCGGCTTCATGGGCGGCCGCTGCAAGGGACCGGCGGCGCCACGATCGACCAGGCCCGGGACGCCAAGTGCCGTTAATCCGGTCATTCCATACTGCGGCGCGCGGCCGGCTGACAGCGCAAGGCAAGCGTGCGGCTTCCAATGCGATGACGGAAGGCGCGAGGCAGATGATGGCGGCCTGGACCGATGGGATGACAACCACGAAGCCGGTGAAAAGGCGCAAGCGCCGTTGAGCGCGCTTGACGCTCCGCGCAGCAATACCCCAACAGTGCGCATCCGCAGTGCGCAACTTTCCCCTACGGAGGTCCTCATGGACAAGTCAAAAATACCCGTTGAACAACGCACGACCCTCGGCCTCCTGATGGATGACCATCGTGCCGTGAAGAAGCTCTTCAAGCAATTCGAAGCCACCAAGGCCGTCGCAGAAAAACACGCGATCGCCACGGAGACATGTCAGAAGCTGTCAGTCCATGCGCAGATCGAGGAAGAGATCTTCTACCCTGCCCTGCGCGGCGTGTCGGAGAAGCTTGACGACATGCTTGATGAAGCCAAGGTCGAGCATGGCGTGGCGAAGGCACTGATTGCCAAAATCGAAGCGGGAGACCCGGACATGCTCGATGCGAACTACAAGGTCTTGACCGAGTATGTTGGCCACCATGTCGAGGAAGAGGAAAGCGAACTCTTTCCCGCGGTGATCAAGGCAAAGATCGACCTTCGCGAAGTTGCCATGCAACTGGAGGCACGGAAATCGGAGCTGCTGGGCGAGCCAGCGTGAGTGAGGATGGCTCTCTGCGGCGTTGCGTTTGGCTTGCGATGGACTGAGATGCCGTTCGTGTTTTCGTTCTGGCCGCGTTGCCACGGATGCTGAGGAACGCAGTAGACCTTGATGTCCGTGGCCACGATGAAACGCTTGTGGATCTGGATCTGGATCTGGCGTGGCGCCAGGCATGCAGCCGATCCACGATACCGCCTGTCCCGCACTGCCGGCTGAGCTTACCACCCGCGCAATGTGCCGGGCGCTTCGCCGGACTAGACAAACAGGGTGACGATGAGGCCGACGACAGACAGCGCCATGGCTGCCGTGGCAACCCAGCCGACCGCCTGAAGCCACGGCGACGAGCAGAACGAGCCCATGACAGCCTGTCGTCGCGAGAGCAACTGCAACATGATCATGACGGGTACGGCGGCCACGCCATTGAGAACCGCACTCCAATAGAGCATCTTGAATGGATCGAACGGCAGGAGGCACATCGCGGTGCCGGCCACCATCACACCGGTCAACACCAGGTAGAACCATTTGGCACCCGCCGGCTTTTCTTCAAGACTGCGCCGCCACCGAAACGCTTCGGCCACCGCATACGCCGCGGAGCCGGCCAATACGGGCACCGCGAGCAGCCCGGTTCCAATGACACCGGCGCAGAACAGCGCTTGCGCAAAACGACCTGCGACGGGCACCAGCGCTTTTGCTGCCTGGGCTGTCGTCTGTATCTCGGTCACCCCGTTGGCGTGAAGCGCAGCCGCCGCTACGATCATGATGAAATAGGCGATCGCCGCGGACACAACCATGCCCACCGTCGTGTCAAATGTGATACGGGACAGGTGATAAGGCGCTTGCATCGGGGCGTCCTTGAGCGGCCTGGCCTTTGGCTCAAGATCTACTTCCTCCACCTCCGAGGCGGCCTGCCATACGAACAGATATGGGCTGATGGTGGTGCCGAAGACCGCGATCAGGGTTGTGAAGAACTCCTTGGACCAGACTACGCGCGGCATGAACGTGCCCCGCAGTGCAGCGCGCCAATCGACGTGGAGCAGGAAGGCCGCGAAAACGTAGACAAGTAGTGAGAGTGCCAGCCATTTGAGATAGGCGGAATAGCGCCGGTACGGCAAGAACAGTTGGACCAGCAGCGAGAACAGCGCAAACAAATAGACGTACAGGATATAGGAGCCGCCCGCCAGAAGCTTCATGCTTTGCCCCATGGCAGACACATCGGCGCCCACGTTGATAACGTTTGCCAGCACAACCAGGACCGCGAAGGGGAGCGCCATCAGCGGGGAATAGTGTTTGCGGATATTCGACGCAATGCCGCGGCCTGAAACGCGTCCGAGTCGCGCACTGACCAGTTGGATGCCAATCATGAGCGGCAGCGTCAGAGGAATGGTCCATAGCATCAGGTAACCGAACTGCGCGCCTGCTTGAGAATAAGTAGCGATCCCGCTCGGATCGTCGTCCGAGGCGCCGGTGATCAGGCCGGGACCGAGCCGATTCACGAGAAAGCTCCGCCGATTCTTGGTCGTCCTTGTCACAGGCATTCGCCCTCCTTCTGACCGCGGTCCGATCTGCCGCCGCGACGGAGCGCTTCATTGACGGTTCCTTCTGGTCAGCTTCACATGCACAACGAATGGCATCTGCCGGTTGGTCATCGGGTTGAGGCGGAGCAAGTCTTCGGCGAGTTTGGGCCACCCACGCGGTGTTCGGTACTCAAGCACGCGCAGGGAAGAGATCCCGGGTGACCAGGTACGAAGCCGCGCCTCTATCTCATCCCTATCGACACCCCAAGGCATCGGAGGCAGGCGATAGCCGGACGTGAGCATGACGCCCCAGTCCGTTAATTGGGCGAACCAGCGCGGAACGGCGTCGAACGCTATTTCGGCACCTGGAACACGATTTGCTATGTGAATAAAAATGCCCTTCACCGCCTCCGGCTCAAGATACATGAACAGGCCTTGTGCGACGATAAACACCGGAGTGCCCGGTTTGATTCCGTCTGCCCAGCGCGCCTCGCAGGCACTCGACGTGACGTGGCGAAACCGTGCGCACGATGGTAGAAAGCGCTCCCTCAGCTTGATCGCGGACGGAAGGTCGACCGTAATCCAACTCATTCGGCCGTTGTCGACACGATGCGCTTGCGTTTCCAGGCCTTCACCCAGGGAAATGATCAGACCGTCAGGATGCCGCTCGAGCCAGCGCTTCAATAAGCGGTCGAACTCCACGGCGCGCGCAGAGAATGAGCCAATGGGCGTGCCGAAGCGGCCGGCGAAGTCATATTCCAGGGCGTCGCAGATGCGCACGCTATGGGGGTCTGCAATGATACTGTCAGCGCGGCGCGCTTCGCATGCGCGGTCGTATAGCGTCCATAGCATGGTTTCCGAAACCCCTTCGAGGGTCGGCGAGATCTTGATTCCGTCTTCGATGCTACTGGTCGCACGTCGCTCGCCGTTGCTCGCGAGATGTGCTTTCGCGGTCCGGACAGCGTTCATGGCGCCCCTAGGCGTTTCGCGTTGGCCGTCGCCCGGACGTGGATGGGTGCGAGAACCTCCTGCATCAGACATGTCCCCCAGTTGGTGAGCTGCAGCGGACTGGCGGGATGGTCGCAAGCCACTTTAAAGAACGCCTCCTGACGCTCGAGCCACTGAGATGTTGAGCGGCTGGCTACCAGCGTGGATGCCGCTGCGGAGGCGGCCCAAAAGTGATTTGTGGTCTCGCTCGCCAGCACCACGGTCAGGCTGAGCAAGCCTGCGCCCAAAGCACCTATCGACTCGGACGCGGCCTCGCCCTTCTCTCGGCCCATGAGGCTAAACTCGTGCGGGTCCCGCTCGTCCGGAGCCACCAAAGCCTTTGCCATGCGAGCCGTGCGAACAGAAACGACTTCGACGGTCGCGTGGAGCAGTTCAAATATTTCAGTGTAGAGGCGCGAGAAGTTCGAAGACGCGTCCGTGACAGACTTCGAGAGAATCGATGAAGGCATAAGGGGTTCCCAGGGCAACGCAGTGGAAAGGCGACTCGTGGCGGAGGAGAAAAGTCAACGCCGAGCTTTGCGCATCGGCGCTCCGAACTCCCGCGCAGGATCTATGCCATGCGCGCCCTATCGGGCACACGACAGCGGTGGCTCGAAGCAAGCCGTACGGAGCGTGCAAATGAAGGGCACCGTCTGCCAGGCCACCTGCCCAGATAGTAGCCTCGGCCGGTCAGTTAGCCATCTTTTTGTAGAAAATGCCGCAACGCAGCAACGTTCGTTGAAAAGCGGTGAAATGACGTCCAGGCTTGAGGACGCGTTGTTCGTTTGACCGGTTAAACGAACAAGGATGGAACTGGCAGCACATCCGAATCCAGGCGCTCAATATTTTCGTGGGCACTGTATATACATACAGTGCACTGGATCGCGAGGACTCAACCGCCAAATTTTCCCCGCCGCCGTTTGGCGAGGCAGTGGAGGTCATCATCCAGACCAACCCCGGGACATGTCCCGGGTGTTTCTCGGCCTCGCATCGGATTGTCGAAAAAAGCGCGAGGCGGTCCGCGGACCGGACAGGATCCGGCATTCACACCGGCGCGCCTTCGGGTCTCCAGGGCAGCGGCCCACTGCCCCACATCCTCAGCCACTAAAGAATTCCGCGTCGCTGCCGATAAGCGGGTGCAGCAACGCTGCGTCCGGCGTCGGCGAACTTTCGCAGCCAGAGCGCGGCCCCTTCTGTGCCCAGAAGCAACCGGGCGTGGAGCCCTCCACAACCTCGGATGCGGGCGTGCGCCGGGCGCAAAGCGAACGGAGCTACCAGCGGCCCCATCACGCGACAACCGGAGAGGCAAGACGGTCAACAAGAAAACAAAGAAATCACAAAAAACAATCAAGCGGCAAGTCTACTTCGCAATTTACCGATCACCGGGTCCTCGTAAGACATGAAACAGCATCGCAGCATTCGAGGGCAGGCACGCCCTGCCATCCGCAGCACCTCAGCAGCATCCACCCTGTGCGCGGCCACGCCGCCGTCCATACCCCGCTCGATCACCAGTGCCGCGCTGGTGGCGCTGGGCGCGATCGCGTCGATGCCGGCCCTGGCCGTGCCGCCGGCATGCGCGCCCCTGGGCGCGAACACCGTCGCCGGCTCGATGGCCCAGACCTGCGTGCTGGGATCGGCCGGCAGCGTGAACGTCACCTCGCCGAGCGGGCTGATCAGCGTGGCGGGCGCCGCCGGCGTCTCGGTGACCGGGCCGCTTCTCTCGCGCGCCATCAACATCGAAAATCACGGGCGGATCGAGAGCATCGGCACGGCCGGGATACCTGCCATGCCGACGCCGATGAACAACGGCGGCAGCGCCACCGCAATTACTGTCGTCAGCAACAGCGCCACGTCGGACACGCTGGGCGGCATCCTGAACGTCGCCGGCGGCACCATCGCCGCGTCCGGCGGCAACGGTGCCATGGGCATGCCGGGCCTCGACAACGGTGCCGGTGGGGCCGCCACCGGCATCAGCATTGCGACGGCCAAGGTCGGTAACATCACCAACCAGGGCGGCATCGCGGCTACCGGCGGCGCCGCTTTTATTAGCGGCGGCATTCCGATGCCGGGTACCAGCCCCGGCGCAGCCACCGGCATCAACCTCCAGTCGGCAACGGTTGGCGCGCTGGTCAACGATGGTGCGGCAAGTTCGATCACCGCCACCGGCGGCAACGCCATTGGCGCCGGGATATTCGGCAGCGCCGGCGGCTCTGCGACCGGCATCAATATTGGCGCCAGCACGGTGGCGTCGATCCGCAACGACGGCACGATCACCGCGACCGGCGGCACGGGCACGGTCCTCGCGGGGCTGCCGGGCATCAGCCTGGGTGGCATGGCATACGGCATCAACGTCCAGAACAGCACGATCACCGGCAGCATCAACAACAACGGCACCATCAACGCCACGTCGCCAGGCGGTTCGGGGACCGGCATCAACGTCGTGAACAGCACGATCGACGCGATCAACGTGGCCGGCACGATCAATGCCGCCAACGCGATCTCGATCGACACGGCCAGCACGATCACGCACGGCGTGAGCCTGACCGGCACACTCAACGGCGCTGTCTCGCTCGGCAACGCCATGCTCAACATCGACCTGAACAGCGCCGCGGTGACGGGCGCAGTCAACGGCAGCGCCAATTCCGTGGTCAATGTCAACGGCACGTTCACGTCGGGCAATACGTTCAATGTCGGCACGTTCAACATTGCCGAAAACGCGGTGTTCAACCAGCGCCACACGGTGAGCGCATCCGCAGGCGTGAACAATGCCGGCACGCTGGCGGTCGCGGCCGGCACCACCGCTACCATCGCGGGCAACTACACGCAAGCGGCGGGCGGCGTGTTCCAGACCGGCATCGGTGCCAACGGCGCGTACGGCAAGCTGGCCGTCACCGGCACCGCCGATATCTCGGCCAGCAACAAGATCGGCGTGAACGTCATCGGCGCGCCATCCCTCGTCGCCGGCACCAGCGTGCAACCCGGCGTGCTCACCGCCGGCACCCTGGTGGCCGGCCCGGCCCTGACGGTGACCGACAACAGCGCGCTGTTCGACTTCATCGCCACCCGCAACGGCAATGCCGTGGACCTGTGCGTTGCCCGCGCCGGCGCCACCTCGTGTTCGGCCGCGCCAGTCACGCCGACGTCCCCGACGCCACCGCAGGAGCCAACGCCCACCCCCGCGCCCGTGATCACCGTGGTGAGCAGTGTCACCGGTGCGCGCAACACGCCAGGCCTGGGCGCCGCGCAGGTCCTGGACGCGCTGATCTCGCAAGGCTCGTCGGCCCCGGCTGCCATGGCTCCGGCGATCACGGCGCTGGGCACCTTGTCCACGGAGCAAGCCGTATCGGACGCCGTCAAGCAGACCCTGCCGCTGATGACCGCCGGCATGACGGAAGTCAACAGCGCCGCCATGCACGCCACCAACCGCGTGATCCAGTCGCGTCAGGAAGCCAACCGCGGCTTGTCCTCGGGCGACGAGTTCGTCTCCGACCGCCAGCTCTGGTTCAAGCCGCTAGGCTCGTGGGCCAAGCAAAGCGACCGCGACGGCGTGGCCGGCTACAAGGCCAACACCTACGGCATGCTGCTCGGCGCCGACGGCGTGGTCAGCGACAAGGTGCGCGTGGGCAGTGCGTTCTCCTACATGCACAGCCGCATCGACGGCAACTCGCCGGTGGCGGCGCAAAGCGCCAGCGTCGACGGCTACCGCCTGATCGGCTACGGCAGCTACAGCCTCGATGCCAGCACCGACATCAGCGTGCAGGCGGACGTGGGCACCGGCCATAACGAAGGCCAGCGCAACATCAACTTCGGCGGCCTGAACAGCCGCGCGTCCTCCAGCTACAACAGCTGGAACGCCCACGTCGGCGTCGGCCTCGGCCGCATGCTGAACCTCGCGGCGAAGACTACCGTGACGCCGTCCGTGCGCGCCGACTACACGTTCATCCAGGATGCGGCCTACACCGAGAACGGCGCGGATGCGCTCAGCCTGGCGGTCGGCAAGAACTCGACGCGCGAGCTGATCCTGTCCACCGAAGCCCGCCTGAACCAGGGCATTACCGAGCACGCCATGTTCACGGCCAACCTCGGTTTTGGCTACGACGCGATGGCGGGCCAGTCGGCCATCACCGCTTCGTACGTCGGCGGCGGCGCGCAGTTCGTCACGCGCGGCATGTCGCCGGCGCGCTGGCTGGCACGCGGCGGCCTCGGCTTCGTCGTGACCAACAGCAAGGCGATGGAAGTGAGCGTGCGTTACGACGCCGAGGTGCGCGACCGCTTCACCAACCAGACGGCATCGGTGAAGTTGCGCCTGCCGTTCTAAGCCAGCGCAGTGACGGGGAGAACGCCGGGAGGCGTGCTCCCTTGTCTCCCTTGTCTGCCTTGTAGGAACCTCATCCCCCGATCGAGCAGTCCAGTTCGAGCGCCACGAACGCCGTCGCCGGCGGCTCGTCTCACCGTGGGCACCAGTGGGCTTGCCGCGCAATATTCTCCTGCCCGACCCCGGCTCCATCCTGTCGGACATACTCCAAGGCGCGCCAGCCTGGGTTCGGGCGGGGCCTCAGGCTGGCCTGCGGGCGATCATTTCCTCCACCTCGTCACACCAAGCGATATAGGCCTGTTCGGCCAGCACGCCGCGGCGTGTCACCAGCAGCGGTCCAGGCTGCTGCTCGGTCAGCACGGCCTGCCTTGCGAGAAAGAACTCAAGCTGGGCCTGGTGGTCCGAACGCACCTCGCGGATCTGCTGCAACGCTGTCTCGCGCGGCAGCAAATCGAAGCACAACACCCGCAGTATCTGTTCGTCCTTGATGGCCGGGCGCGGTGAACCTTTCGCCACCCAAGCCGTCAGCTTCTCGCGTCCAGCATCGGTCATGCTGTAGATCGAGCGTTCCGGCCCGCGCGTTCCCGGCAAGCGCTCCGATTTGATGAGTCCATCCGTCTCCAGTTCTCGCAAAGCCGGGTACACCGAGCTGTGCTCTACCGACCAGCAATGCTGGCCCGCCATCTGCAGCCATTTGGTCAGTTCGTAGCCGGAACGTGGCTGGCTATGTATCCCGGCAAGAAGAACATGCTTCAGCGGTTTTTCCTTGCTTGCCTTGGCTTCCTTCAGATCACTCACTCGCATTGCTCCTTGATTGCGTCAAACGCGCACGCGGGATGACTATGTTTTTTTTGACATAGTCAAAAAACCGTGACACTATGTATTTTTCCACATAGCCGATTTTACCCTATTCGCCGGCCAGCGACTGCGCCAGGCGTAGCAGCGTCGACCGGGTGCGGCCGCCTCCGAGCGCCAAGGTTGCCTGGCCGAGGCGGCGCCGGCAGGTGCCGACAGCATCAGCTACACCGGCTTCACTTCGCTCATTGATACAAGGAAGACAATGATGTCCCAAGAAACCATCCTCGTCACCGGCGCCGCCGGCAGCGTCGGCTCGACCGCGCGCGCGGCCATCGGCATCCTGCTGGAGCAAGGCCATCGCGTGCGCGCCATGGTGCGCAAGCTCGACGCGCGCGCCGACATGCTGCGTGACCTCGGCGCCGAAGTCGTGGTCGCCGACATGCTCGACATAGTCGCCGTGCGCACGGCCATGCGAGGCTGCTCCGTGGTGTATTTCACGATGTCGGTATCGCCCACATACCTGGAAGCAGCCGCCACCGTCGCGGTCACAGCCAAAAGCCTGGGTGTGAAGGCCTTCGTCAATCTGTCGCAGATGACGCTGTCACAGATGAGCGAGACAGAGACCACCGGCAGCCCGCAACAGCAGCAGCACTGGCTCGCGGAGCAGATGCTGCGCTGGTCCGGCCTGCCGGTGGTCTACCTGCGCCCAACCGCTTTCTTCGAAGGCTTGTTCCTGCCGGCAGCCAAGGGCATCCGCGACGACAACGCCATCCGCCTGCCGTTCGCCGACGGCAAGACCTCGCCGATCGCCGCCGCCGACGTAGGGGCTGCCGCCGCTGCTGTGCTGGCCAACCCAGAGCCGCATATCGGCAAGATCTACGAATTGACCGGCCCCCAGTCGCTGACGATGGCCGAGCTCGCGCAGGAGTTCAGCGGCGCTCTGGGCCGCACCATCCAATACCTCAACGTCCCACCGCAGATCTGGGAGGCCAAGCTCCAGGAGTTCCAGCAGCCGGCGCATCTGATCTCACACCTGGTCATCATGGCCCAGTTGCATCGCGACAACCGCTACGACCGTATGACCGACACCTTCCAGCAGTTAGTCGGCCGTGCGCCGATTTCCGCCGCCGAATTCGCTCGCCGCCACGCGGCCGCGTTCACGCCTGCCTGATCCTCCCTTTCAAAAAGGAAGCAACGATGGAATTTGTTCTCGCTTTTCAACAGCCACCGAACAGCTATGAAATCCACGCCGATCCGCTCAAAGGGCAGCAAGTCTCGCTAGCGTGGAAACAATATATGGACGCCATGGCGGGCGCCGGCGTCATGCGGGTCGGCACCCAGCTCGATCCGCGCAACGCCAGCACCGTGCGGGTGCGGGACGGCCAGCGCCAGGTCCAGGATGGCCCATCTCCGGACGGGCACGCACTGTTTGGCGGCTTTGTGGTGATCAATGTCGAGACGCTGGAGGAGGCTTTGAACTGGGCTGAACGCAGCCCCAGCTCATCGGCCGGATACACGGAAGTCATCCCGGTCGTGCCGATTATCCGCGGGTAGGCGGGTAGGCGCGTAGGCGCGCGTCGGCGCTTGCATATGGCACTGTCATCGCCCGGCCATTGTCGGGCGGTCCCTTCTTCTTGGCTTACATAAAAATCATGTCCGCTACTCTTGCTAGTCAGGCCGAGAAGATGTCTCCGCCTCCTGACAACCTGCCGGCCAACAAACTGCTCCACGGTCCGCTGTTGTCGACATTGATCCGCCTTGCCTTGCCGACAGTCGTCGTGCTGTTCATGACGACCTTGCTCAGTGTCGCCGAGACCTATTTTGTCAGCTCACTGGGCCTGGAAGCGATTGCCGCTGCATCGCTTGTGGTTCCCGTCACGGTGCTGATGGCCACGATGGCGAGTGCCGGCATCGGCGGCGGCGTGTCCTCGGCCATCGCCCGCGCCACCGGCGCCCGCCGCCGGGACGAGGCGGAAAGCCTGGCTTGGCATGCGGTGGTCATCGCCGCCATAGCAGGCGGACTGTTCTCCCTGGTGGTGGTGCTGGCCGGCCCGGCTCTGTACCGCAGCCTTGGCGGCAGCGGGCCATCGCTGGACCAGGCGGTGCGCTACTCTAACCTCCTGTTCGGAGGTGCGATCCCATTCTGGATATTGTTGCTACTGCAGGCGGCGTTGCGCGGAGCCGGCAACGTCAAGGTGCCGGCGATGATCATACTGGGCGGCGCGGTCGCCGGCCTGATACTGTCACCGGTGCTGATCAACGGCTGGCTGGACGCGCCGCGCATGGGCGTGGCGGGCGCCGGCGTCGCCCAAGTGCTGTGCAATATCGCCGCGCTGAGCGTTGTGGTCCTCTACATGCGTTCGCCCTCGTCGACGCTGCGCCTGCGTCGCTATCCCCTGCAACGTAAGCATTTCAGCGCGATCCTCGGCGTCGGCTTGCTGTCGGCGATCAACGCCGTCATGTCGGCCATGTCCGTCACCGCACTGACCGCTGCCGCCGGCGCCGTGAGCGTCACCGCCATCGCCGGCTACGGCATTGCCTCCCGCCTGGATATGCTGCTGGTGCCGGTGATGTTCGGATTCGGAACCGCGGCGATCACGCTGGTTGGCACGAACCTGGGCGCAGGCAACGTGGCGCGTGCCCGGCGCGCGGCGATGGTGAACGTGCTGTTCGTTGCCGGCGTGGTTGGCATAGTCGGGCTCGTTGTCTCCCTCTTCCCGCAGCTGTGGCTAGGCCTGTTTACCAGCGACAGCACCGTTGTGGCGGCCGGCGCAGGATACCTGCATGTGGTAGCGCCGTTCTACGCGGTGATTGGCGTGATCTTCGAGCTCTACTTTGCAGGTCAGGGGGCACAACGCATCCTCTGGCCGATGATCGCAAGCGTGGTGCGCTTCGTATTTGCGCTGGCTGCCATGGTGCTGGTCCTGCAAGGTTACGCGAGCCTGCATACCGCTTTCGTACTGGTGGCCGCCAGCATTGTCGTGGCAGCGACCATCAGTCTGCTTGGATTTCTGCGGACCCGCTGGGACCGCTAGACACCAGGGCATTGGCCAGGCCGCTCAACTGGCCGCGCCTGCCCGGGGGCCTCGGGCGGCGCTCGCAGGTATGCGTGCAGCCGCTGGCCAACCGCTCATGAAACCTGCGTTCTACAAGATTCCTGCTGCAGGCAGTCCTTTCCTATTCAACCAAGGGAGTTCAGATGATCCGCACACGCATGCCAATGCTGGCGATTACAGTCGCCGCTTTCGCCGCTGCCGCCAGCGTGGCTTTGGCCACGGTCAATGACCACACAGGGGGGCCACCGGCCGGCACGGTTCAGCCGAACGGCAATGCCCGCAGCGAACTTGCGGGCGACCCGCTGGACAACGCGCGCGAAGCCGACGGCACACTCTACGGGTATCGCGTCTGAGGGCGCGTCTGGAGACTGGTCATCTGCGACCCGCCCGCGTTCTGCCGCGGGCGGACATTGAGAGCAATCGAGGTGCGACGGGGGCATGGATGAAGACAGGTGGCCTTGGGAATCTGGCAGTTGCATTGGACGCGGCGCTCGACAGGCCGGCTATCCGGCTGCTGCGGCTGCTGCGGCTGCTTCGCTGCAAGCTGCGGTGGTGGGCGAAGTATCTGATCGCCCTGTTGCCGGTTTCCCTCACCTACCTCGGCTGGTGGCTGGTGGCCTTGCTCGAGCCGTTATCCGACAGCAAGGGAAGGCCCAAATGCCTCTACGACTGCCACGGGCCCGGCACCGACCTGACGTGGCTTACTGGCTTCGGCTTCTTCATGATGTTCGTGTGCATCTGTGTTGCTACCCGGCACTCATGCGGGCTCGTCATTCGCACGGTTGCAGAGGAATTCGCCATGCGCGACAGCCCCAGGCCACCCGCACGACGGTACGGGTGTGGCGGCCGCATTCTCCTTCGCCCGCAGCATGGCGACGTTCTTCCTTCGAAGTCGCCTCACAGCCCGGATTGAGTCATGCGCGCCCGGAAGCGCAATGGGGAAGTCTCTTCTCGCAAAGAGTGGTGGCCCCTTCCCTCATGCTCACCCGCATTGCCAGGAACCCGAAGCTGCCCGGGGAGAAAAGCATGGCGGGGCCTGGCGGCGGCCCCGGTGGCGATGTGCTCAGCCAGCTGCGCCGCGGCGCACGCTGGCAAAATCCACGGGCCGCTTCTCCAGAAATGCAGCAATGCCTTCGGCGGCTTCGGCGCCGCCCTGGGCCACGGCCATCGCGATGCGCTCGGCTTCCAGCTGGTCGTCGAGCGTGCGCTCATGGGCATGCCGGCACAGCGCCTTGATCGCCCCCATTGCCTGCCGGGGCCCTTGCGCAAGCCGCGCCGCCAGCGCGATCGCCACCGCGCCGGCTTGCCCGGCCTCGACCAGCTGGTTGACGACGCCGAACTGCTGCAACTGCTCCGCCGTGATGCGATCGCCGGTCAACGCCAGCTGCGTCAGCAACTGCCGCGGCAGGCTCTGCGCCAGGAGGCCCGTAATGCCGCCATCCGGCGTCAGCCCCACTTTCACATAGGCAATCGAAAAGGCGGCACCGGCGGATGCCACGAACAGGTCGCAAGCCAATGCCAGCGAGAAACCCGCGCCCGCCGCGCCACCATCGACTGCCGCCACGATCGGCTTGGGAAAGTCGCGCAGCTTGCACACCACGTCGTGCAGGTGTCCCAAGCGCTCGATGCGCTCCTCATAGGTCAGTTCCCGCCGCTTGCTGATCAGTTCCAGGTCACCGCCGGCACAGAAGTAATTGTCGGCGCCGGTCAGCACGATCGCGCCAATCTCCGGATTGTCCGCGGCAGCGGCCAGTGCGGCACGGATGTTGTCATAGAGGTCTGCCGCGATGGCGTTGCGCTTACCGGGATTGTTGATGGTGAGCACCAGCACGCGGCCGTCCGTGTGCTGCAGCAAAGAGGAGAAGGTGGTCATATCGTGAATTCTGTACGCGGGGCGAGGTTTGATCAGCCGGCAGTCTGTCGGGCAGCGCGCTGCCCCTCACGGAGCTGCGGGTGGCAATAGGCCATGCGACTCAACGGGAGTCGGCCGCGCGTCGTAGCGGCCTCCCATGGCGCAGGCATCGGGTATCAACTCTTCATGGCGCTCCCCCGTCTACGCGTTGCCAGTGGGACGGCACCGCACGACCAGGTTGACGACGCCGGCCTGCACGGGTTCGTCATGCTGGTTGAAGGTTGTGATGCGTACTTTCACGATGCCTTGGTCAGGACGCGACTTGGACGTCCGCACCTCCAGGATCTCGCTCTCGACATGCAATGCATCTCCAGGCCGCACCGRCTTGGGCCAACGCAGCTCCTCAAAACCCGCCCCGATGATGCCGCCCGCGGGCCGGAGTTCGCCGTCGACGAGCAAGCGCATGGTCAGCGCCGCTGTATGCCAGCCGCTCGCGGCCAGGCCGCCGAACAAGGTATCGCGGGCAGCCGTTTCGTCGAGATGGAAAGGCTGCGGGTCGAACTCGGCAGCGAAGGACTTGATCCTGTCCAGTTCGACGGGCAGCCGCCCTGAACCGTATTTCTGGCCCGGCGCCAGATCCTCGATGTATTGGATGTTCATGTTTGCTCCTACATATTTCCGCGCATGGCCGACCGTCTGGCGGGCGATGCCACATCTGCGCGGCAGCCGCGGTCTCGCACGTCCTCAGCCAAAGCGAAAATGGCTGAGATCGATCGAGACCAGCAGCAGGTCGCGGATCGGTTGCAGGTCGGGGCCACGCAAATAGGCACGGCGCCTGGTCGGAAAACGAAGGCCGTTCACCTCCACGATATCGTGGACATATTGCGCAGCCGGGAAGCCGCCCGCGACATCGACATGGTAGTCATGCCTGCGCAGCAGCAAGTCGTCGCCGAAGTAGAAATCCTGCACATTGCCATGGCTGGCAATGTGGTCGGGAAACTGCGCGCGCAACCCACGCCAGAGCTCCCTGCCCTCCCGCCATGGCGGGATCTCGGTGACATCGAACCCAGGCATCGCCATGAGAAAGGGCGTCGTCAGGTACGTCCACATCGCGTAGCCATTAAAGTATGCCCGGTGCAGCGGATCCCACGGCGTGTCCATTCCGTGGCCGGCGAACGAGGCCCTGGGATTGGCGCGCTCGCGAACGGTCGCGCCCGAGGTGGTCTCGATCGCTATCCGGTCTGGCCTGAAGGCAGTGCGCCAGTCCTGCTGCCCGAACGGAAAGACGGAGGCGGTTTGCTCGTGGAGCGCAACTGTCATCTCACGGGGAGTGGGGTCCTGCACCAGGCCCTTCATCCCCCACAATCCCCCGCCAGTAACGAGCGTCGCCGTCACCGAACTCAGTTTGTTCCATCGTTCAAGGCCACCATGTGCCTCAATGACTTCTGCCAACAGCTTGTTCAAGTGCAACTCCTTTGATCGCCCGAAAGATCCGGGGGCCGTGAGACCGGCCGCGACAAGTCGTCAATCAGCATCTTGCGGGTCCCTCGCGCGGCCACCGCTGGCCGCGCAGGAAAAGGCCGGGTCTGGCCACTTTTGTCGCCTGCGCGACTTGTTCTGGCGGTCGCCGGCTAGTTGCCTTCATGATAATCAGCGGAACTTTCAAATTGCAAGTTTCGCTGCTCCTCGTCGCTCCTTGGTGGGGAGAACGATTCGCGGTACCTGCCTTACAGCGAAAGACGATTGCGCGCCTGCTTGTACTCTTCCCGGAAGCGGCCAATCAGGTCGGCAGCGGGGACCACTTCCTTGATTGCCCCGATGCCCTGTCCTGCGCCCCATACGTCCTTCCAGACCCGGACCTTCGCATTGCCGCCCGACCCGAAGGTCATCGCCGAAGGGTCGGATTCAGGCAACTCATCCGGATCAAGGCCGGCTGCCACGATGCTCTTGCGCAGATAGTTGCCATGCACGCCCGTGAACAGGTTCGTGTAGACGATATCGGAAGCAACACTCTCGACCACAGCCTGCTTGTAGCCATCGACGGCGCTGGCTTCTTCTGTGGCAATGAAGGCGCTCCCTATGTAGGCAAGGTCAGCGCCCGCTGCCTGCGCCGCCAGGATGGCATTGCCGCCGGCAATCGCCCCCGATAGCAGCAGAGGACCATCGAACCACTCGCGGATCTCCTGGATCAGCGCAAAGGGGGACAGCACGCCGGCATGTCCGCCGGCACCCGCCGCCACGGCGATCAGGCCATCGGCCCCCTTCTGGATCGCCTTCCTCGCGAAGGTATTGTTGATGACATCGTGCAGCACGATCCCGCCCCACCCATGCACGATATCGTTGATTTCCTCACGTGCACCGAGCGAGGTGATGACGATCGGAACCTTGTATTTTTCGCATATCGCCATGTCCGCTTCGAGGCGATTGTTGGACTTGTGAACGATCTGGTTGACGGCATACGGTGCGGAAGGACGATCCGGATGCCTCGCATCGTGCTCGGCCAATTCCGTCGAGATCCTGTCCAGCCATTCGTCGAGCGCGCCCTCGGGACGCGCGTTCAGCGCGGGAAAGGAACCGACGATTCCGGCCTTGCATTGGGCAATGACGAGATCCGGATTCGAGATGATGAAGAGCGGCGAGGCGACGACGGGAAGCGAAAGGCGATTCGCGAGGACGGACGGTAGAGCCATGGTTTTCTCCGAAGCTAACACACTGTGTACAGGCRCACGGCCTCATCTTAACACCGGTAATATAGATTGCAAGTCGTTGCATGCCGCAGACCGCCGAACGACATGCCATCAGGCGACCCTAAGCGTTGGCAAGTTGTCTTTCCCGCCAGGATTGAAAACCAGATCGCCAGGGCAAGCGCATGCAGAAGCCCCCGCGCGGCGATGACCGAACAGGGTGGTTCCGAAAATGCGTTTGGCGTGCTGAGCCAGGAAGCTGGCCAGCGAGGAGAAGAGCCGGCGTTCCGGCTAGATGCCAATCCGGCCCTTGATGCCGGAAAAGATGAGATCGAGTGCCTGGTTGACCAGTTGCTCACGGCTGACTTTCGGCGCGCCCCAGGGGTTGATCCTCTTTTCGATGATCAGCGTCGCGACGCCATGCATGGACATCCATGCGACGCGGGCTACTTCATGGGCCTTGTCCTCGTCCGTGTTGCCGTTCTCGGCAAGGTATTCGGCGGTAGCCCGAGCGACCGTCTGGTACGACTGGCTCGCCGCTATATCGAGTTCGGCGTGGGACTCCGCCGAGAATAGTTGCGGGGCGAACATCAGATGGAACAGCGTGGGGTGCAGCTTCGCAAAGGCCACATAGGACGACAACAGCGAGCGCAGCCGCTGCTCGGGGGACATGCTCGGGCGCAGGTGCGAGAGACGGAATTCCGTGAGATCACGGAAGCCGCTGGCCGCGATGGCCGCAAGCAAGCCTTCCTTGTTGCCGAAATGGTGCCGGGGCGCGACCTGCGACACGCCGACGCTGCTGGCAATACGCCGCAGACTCAACTCCGCCAGGCCGACTTCCTTGAGCTGTTCCTTGCCGCAACGCACCAGCTCTTCCCGGAGGTTGCCGTGATGGTAAGGGCGCGCCCCGGCCAGCTCCGCGCTCTCTGCGTTTGCCGCGCGGGCGCGTTTCGCAGCGGGAGGATCGGCCGCGCCTTCTTCGTTTTTCGCCGGTTTGCGCGCCGCGGTGGTCTTTGTCCGGACCGCGCGCCTGGCTCGTGCAGTGTCTTCCATGTCGGCGATCTTAACACTAGTCAGGTTGGGGAAAGACAACTTCCACCCGGCGATATCCGGCCCAAGGTTTGCTATGCTGCCTCGTTTTCCGCGCTGGATTCGGCAAGCTGCGCCCGCTGGTATCCGGCCCTGGCCCGCAGGCGTTCGTAGTAGCGTGCGACGGCCACCGGAAACTCATTCTCCAGGCCGTTCATGGCCGCGAACTGCAGCGCGTAGCCAATCGATATATCCGCAGCTGTGAAGCGATCCCCGCAGATGTATTCCCCCTCGCCTACGATTGCCTCGACACCGCGCAATCTCCCCAGGAAAAACCGCTTGTAGTCGGTCGCCGCCTGCGGCAGCTTGCGCGCATCCGGCTCGAGGCGGGAGTAGCGCATGAAGACGGCCAGGGGAAATGTGAGGGTGGCTTCCCCGAAGCTCAGGAAGTTGAGGTAGCGGGCGTACGCAGCGTCGCCAGGCCGGATGCCAAGCCGGTCCGGCGCATAGACGTCGGCCAGGTACTGGCAGATCGCGCTCGACTCGGTCATCCTGACGGCCCCGTCGATAAAGAGCGGGACTGTCCCGAGCGGGTTGACCGTCAGGTACTCCCTGGCCCGGACGCGCGGCGGGAACGGAAGCAGGTGAAGCGCGTAGGGAATCTGGAGCTCTTCAAGCATCCATAGCGGCCGGAACGACCGCGACCTCGCACAGTGATAGAGCTCCCTCATTCCCGGCGCTCCTCGCTTTCAAATGCCGTGCGCGGCGCGCCCTGGCCCGCTTGCCCGACGCCGCCTGATGCAGCCCATTCCCGCAATGTCGCCTTGGCAAGCTTGCCGATGCCGATACGGGGTAGCTTCGCCACCACGTGGATTTCCTTCGGAATCTTGAAGCGGGCGATGTTGCGCGAACAGTGCTCGAGAATCGTGCCGGGCAGCGCCTGCGCCTGGTCGTCCGACAGCCCGGCCGCCTGCCCGACAAACGCCACCACGTATTCACCCTGCATCTCGCTCGCCTTGCCGACGACTGCCACCTCGCGTACACCGGGGACTTTCAGGATGACTGCTTCGACCTCGGCGGCCGACACGTTCTCGCCGCGCACCTTGATCACATCCTTGACGCGATCGGTGAACTCGAACCATCCTTCCTCCTTGAGGCGGACACGGTCGCCGGTGATCAGGAAGCCCTGATCATCGAAGGATGCATCGGTCGCCGCGACATCGCCATCGTATTCCCGGAAGATCGACAGCCCGCGCACCCCCTTCACCAGCAGGTTGCCCGCTTCGCCAGGACGGACCGGAGAACCATTGTCATCGACAACCTTGACGCCGCAGAAAAGGCTCGGGCGTCCGATGCCTCCCGTGAGCGCCCCCTGCTCCGGCCGGGAGACCAGCACCTGGATCAGCACCTCCGTCATCCCCCAGCCGGCAACCATGTCGACGCCATAGTGGGCCATCGCTGCACGGTCGTGCGTGGAAGTCACCCAGCGGCGGAATGCGTGGTCAGGAACCGGCTCGGCCCGCAGGGCCGCCAGCGTGAAGTGAACGTGCGAGCCGACGGTCGCCCGGTGTTTCATCGCCACGGGCCAGTATCGGCTGCGGGAGAAGCCGGGCTGGAGAACGATGGTCCCGCCTGCCCACATGGTCGAGAAGAAGCACCACGAGAGGCCCACGACATGGAACAGCGGGAGAAAGAGCAAGTGGATATCGTCCTCCCGGATTTCCYGCTGCCGGCAATTTGCTTCCGCCGCCCAGAGCACATTGGCATGCGTCCACATGACCCCCTTGGGCCGGGAGGTCGACCCGGTGGTAAACATCACCGATGCCGGCGCGAGAGGGTCCGCGATGCGTTGCGGAAGCGGCTCGCCGATTAGCGAGGAAAAGGGCACCATTCGATCCGTCTCTGCGCGCGAGTGCGAATCTGCCGGCCCCTCATCGACAACGGCAATCCATGACAGGCCCGGGCAGTGCTCCGCGAACATGTCCGCGAACTTAGGCTGCGTGACCGCGCAAACGGCCCCTGAGGACTGCGCAAAGTACGCCACCTCCGGACCGGCCGCGAGCGGGTTTGTCGCCACACATACGGCGCCCGACCAGGCGCAGGCAAAGCGCATCAGTATCGTCTCAGGGCAATTCTCCATATGGACGATCACCCTGTCTCCCGGCTTCACCCCACGCGATGCGAGACCGCCGGCGAGCTTCCGGACGAGGTCGAGAAACGCCTCATACGTATAGGTGCGCCCCTCTGCGTCCATTGGCTCCCAGACCAGGAACGGATGGGCGCCGCGGCGACGAGCGAGTTCGACGAGCCACGATGCGATGTCGCAGCCTTCATAGGGATTCGCCAGATCCATGCCCGGCTGCCCAACTGCCAATGACGTCATGTTGCCTTCCTCTTCCTTGTGCTTCCTGTGCG